>CANIMS010000065.1 GCA_947468785.1 Betaproteobacteria bacterium | reverse complement strand
TTCTTAGCTTGTGATTCTGCTAACTTCTTTTTTTCTTCATCGCTGAGCTTTTGATAAGCAGTCCAAGCTTCTGCTTTTTTCTCAGCAGGAAATTTGAGGCTGCTAAGGTAATTATCGCGCGCTAGACGACGATCTTTCTGAGAGAGATTTGACCAGCTCGCCATTCGAGATTGAAGACGCTCTTGGTCTTGTGCACTCATTTTGGGATAGATGTTTGAAACTTGTATCCATTTTTTTCGACTATCGGGAGAGAGATAGTCCCAATCGCTTTCAAGAGGCGCCAGAATTTTTTGTTGATTCGGCTTTAGCCCTTCCCAAGTGCCATCGGGCTTTTTTTCTACCGCACCGCTCGCTTTGCTGGGAGCAGTACCTGGGTTACTTAAAGTTTGCGCCGAAGCAATGTTTGATGAAATCGGGCCTAAAGCAAGAGCTATGCAAACGCTAGCAGTGAAAAACTTTAGGTTGAAAGGCATTCGGCAGAGCTTTTGAATTATTTGCTTTGTACTGAATCAGTTGAATCCTTACTGGAGTCAGAGAGTGGGCCATTTTTTAAGAAGGCCATGAATCCGCTATCAGCATAAGCATCTGGTGGAACATCATCACTTAAAAGTGCGGCATCGACTTCGGCGATGTCATTAATTCTGGAGTCGCCTTGCCACTGTGCAATACCAATCAGACCAAAAACTAATACTGCCAGCGGTGCAAGCCATCCAAGGGTGTCCCAAACACCATTGGACGATCCAGAGCCCCAGTTTCCAGTAGAGCTAGCCAAAGCCCGTTTTTGAACTCGCAGCGCTTCAGGCTTTTTGAGTGCAATCGCTTTCATGCGAGCTGCATAGAGACGGTCTTTGATTTCTTTTGAAAGGGCGCCGCTTCGGAGCAGGGCAGCACTAGCCTTGCCAAATTGGTCGGCTTGCGTCTGGTCTAGTTGATCATTTAGGTGTTTCACAGCGTAATTCCTTTTAATTTCAATGCTTTAGCTAGGGCTTGGGTAGCCCTAGAACAGTGCGTTTTGACGCTACCTTCGCTACAACTCATTGCTTTGGCAGTTTCAGTAATGCTCAGCTCATCCCAATAACGCATTAGGAAGGCTTCTCGTTGACGTACAGGTAATTTCGATATTTCTGACTCCAAAGCCTGTAAAAGCTGACTTTGTTCTAGTTTTTGAGCACCATCTTGGTGAATTTGACTCTCATCAGGCGCTGAAAGTGACTCTAAGGGGTCAAAATCGTCGTTTTCATCCGATTTCTTACCCATATTTGAGAATAGAGTAACCCAGGTATTTCGAACCTTTTGACGTCTGAACCAATCATGAATACGATTTTGAAGGATTCGTGTAAAAACCAGAGGTAGCTCTGCTGCTGGCCGATCGCCATATTTTTCAGCCAATTTGATCATGGCGTCCTGAACGATATCGAGTGCTGCGTCATCGTCACGGACGGCGTAGACCGCTTGCTTAAAGGCGCGCTGCTCGATGCTGCTCAGAAAGTCAGATAGTTCTTGGGCTGATGCCATGCAATCGATTAGACCTGAATCGGTGAGAATTGAGCCATTTTAGGGGATTGCTATAGAATATAGGGCTTACTACCTAGATTCTCATTTACGAAGTGGTTTTTCCGGTAGCAGCGCCGTTCGAACTCGGGCCAAAAGCAAGAGACAGAACAGACCAATCAATTTTTTGCCGAAAATTGCAAAGGACGAAAGAAAATGAATACAAGCAGCGCCGAATTTTTAGCTACTAAAGCTAACAAAGACTCATCAAATCCAAATACCGCAGAAGCGCCTCCAGAGATGATTGGCGCTGAAATGCTGGTTAAAGCATTGCATAAAGAAGGTGTTGAATATGTTTGGGGTTACCCAGGCGGTTCCGTACTCTTTATTTACGATGAAATTTTTAAGCAAGATAAGTTCGAACATATTTTGGTTCGTCATGAACAAGCAGCCGTCCATGCGGCCGATGGTTATGCACGCGCAACTGGAAAAGTTGGCGTTGCCTTAGTAACCTCTGGCCCCGGTGTAACGAATGCCGTTACTGGGATTGCTACTGCTTACACAGACTCCATCCCAATGGTGATCATTAGCGGTAACGTGCCGACGTATGCTATCGGAGAGGATGCATTCCAAGAAGCAGATACCGTTGGTATTACGCGTCCTGTGGTGAAGCACAACTTCCTCGTGAAGGATGTAAAAGATTTACCGCTGGTCTTAAAGAAGGCCTTTCATATTGCGCAGACTGGACGTCCTGGTCCAGTATTAATTGATATCCCTAAGGATGTCTCTGCTGCTAAGGGACCTTTTGTCTATCCAGAAACTTTAGAGATGCGTTCCTATAACCCAGTAGTCAAGGGTCATAGCGGACAAATTCGTAAAGCGGTTTCTTTGCTGCAAGAAGCAGAGCGCCCATATATCTATACCGGCGGTGGTGTCATTTTGGCTGACGCTGCACCTGAGCTCAAAGAATTTGCAGAATTATTAGGCTATCCAGTTACCAATACCTTAATGGGCTTGGGCGGTTTTCCTGGAACTAGTCCGCAGTTTGTTGGCATGTTGGGCATGCACGGAACATATGAAGCCAATATGGCAATGCAACACAGTGATGTGTTGATCGCTATTGGCGCACGCTTTGACGATCGCGTGATTGGCAACACATCTCACTTTGCTAGCCATCCACGCAAAATTATTCATATTGATATCGACCCTTCCGTTATTTCTAAGCGAGTGAAGGTAGATGTTCCTATCGTGGGCAATCTCAAAGAAGTATTGCAGGAAATGACTGCTCAATTGAAAGTGTCTGGCCCCCTTAAAAATGACAGCAAGTTGGCTGCATGGTGGGATCAGATTAACGAATGGCGCAAAAAAGATTGCCTAAAGTACGATGAATCATCGCAAATTGTGAAGCCTCAGTATGTCGTTCAAAAATTATGGGAGCTCACAGGTGGCGATGCCTTCATTACTTCAGATGTAGGACAGCATCAGATGTGGGCTGCTCAGTTCTATAAATTTGATAAGCCACGTCGTTGGATTAACTCTGGCGGTCTTGGCACCATGGGTGTTGGTTTGCCATACGCAATGGGCATCAAGAAGGCATTTCCGGACAAGGATGTTTTTGCTATTACTGGCGAAGGTTCAATCCAGATGTGTATTCAAGAGTTGTCTACTTGTAAGCAGTACAACACACCAGTCAAAATCGTTTCTTTGAATAACCGCTATTTGGGTATGGTTCGCCAGTGGCAAGAGCTTACTTATAACAAGCGATATTCCAGCTCGTACATGGATTCTTTACCTGACTTTGTGAAGTTGGCAGAGGCCTTTGGACACGTCGGTATGCGGATCGAGAAGAAGTCTGATGTTGAAGGGGCGCTCAAAGAAGCTATTCGCTTAAAAGATCGCACTGTATTTATGGATTTCCAAACAGACCCAGAAGAAAACGTTTGGCCTATGGTTCAAGCAGGCAAAGGTATTACCGAAATGCTGTTGGGTAGTGAGGATCTGTAATGCGACATATTATTTCCGTTTTGATTGAAAACGAGCCGGGCGCTTTATCTCGAGTAGTAGGTCTTTTCTCTGCACGTGGATACAACATCGAAACTTTAAGTGTTGCACCTACAGAAGATCCTTCTTTATCCCGTATGACCATTGTCACTATCGGTTCTGATGATGTGATTGAGCAAATCACCAAGCATTTAAATCGCTTAGTGGAGGTTGTTAAGGTATTTGATTTGAGTGAAGGACCTCACATCGAGCGTGAGCTGATGATGATTAAGGTTCGTGCTGTAGGAAAAGAACGTGAAGAATTAAAGCGCACTACCGACATCTTCCGTGGCCGCATTATTGATGTAACTGATAAAAGTTACACCATTGAGCTTACAGGGGATAGTGCCAAACTAGACGCATTTATTGATTCTATTGACCGTGCATCAATCCTAGAAACTGTCCGCTCGGGTGGATCTGGCATTGGTCGTGGCGAACGAATTTTGAAAGTGTAATTTTTTTAACTGATTTATTGCAGTAATCACCTATTCTCAACACAAGGAAAGAGCATGAAAGTTTTTTACGATAAAGACGCTGATTTGTCCCTCATTAAGGGTAAAAAAGTCACCATCATTGGTTATGGTTCACAAGGTCATGCGCACGCATTGAACCTTAAAGACTCAGGCGTTAATGTAACTGTTGGTCTACGTAAGGACGGCGCTTCCTGGAAGAAAGCTGCAAATGCAGGTTTGACTGTTAAAGAAGTGGCTGAAGCGGTTAAGGATGCCGATGTAGTGATGATGCTTTTGCCGGATGAGCAAATTGCAGAGGTATATAACAAAGAAGTACACGGTAATATCAAGCAAGGTGCTGCATTAGCGTTTGCTCATGGATTTAACGTTCACTATGGTCAAGTACAGCCACGCGCTGATTTAGACGTGATCATGATTGCCCCTAAAGCGCCTGGACATACTGTGCGTGGTACCTATTCACAGGGTGGCGGCGTTCCTCATTTGATCGCTGTGTATCAAGATAAATCTGGTTCTGCGCGTGATGTCGCTCTATCTTACGCAACAGCGAATGGCGGCGGTCGTGCTGGTGTAATTGAAACCAATTTCCGTGAAGAAACCGAAACTGACTTATTTGGTGAGCAAGCGGTTCTTTGTGGCGGCGCTGTTGAATTGATTAAAGCGGGTTATGAAACCTTAGTAGAAGCAGGCTACTCACCAGAGATGGCTTACTTTGAGTGCTTGCATGAGCTCAAGTTAATCGTTGACCTCATCTATGAAGGCGGTATCGCCAATATGAACTACTCCATCTCGAATAATGCGGAGTATGGTGAGTATGTGACTGGTCCACGCATCGTTACAGAAGAGACAAAAAATGCAATGCGTCAGTGCTTAAAAGATATTCAGACTGGTGAATACGCTAAGAGCTTCATCTTGGAAAACAAAGCAGGTGCTCCTACATTGATTTCACGCCGTCGCTTAAATGCAGAGCACGATATTGAAATTGTGGGTGCGAAGTTGCGCGCCATGATGCCGTGGATTGCTAAGAATAAATTAGTTGATCAAACAAAGAACTAATCAATGTATTTGTTGCATTAATTAAAGGCTCAGAATAAAAATGATGTATCCACACCCCATTATTGCGAAAGAAGGTTGGCCCTATCTGGCTCTGGTGGGGTTCATTGCTCTTTTAGTCCATTACCTTGGCGGCATTGCTTGGTCCTGGCCAATTTGGATCATTTTCATTTTTGTTCTGCAGTTTTTTCGTGATCCACAGCGTATTCCTGCCATGGGTCGTGATTTGGTTTTATCTCCAGCAGATGGTCGTATCGTGGTCGTAGCAAAAGCTAATGATCCTTATGCCGGACGTGAGGCGCTCAAAATTAGCGTTTTCATGAATGTCTTTAACGTGCACTCGAATCGAAGTGCGGTCAATGGTTTGGTAAAAGAAATTCAATATTTCCCTGGTAAGTTTGTCAATGCCGATTTAGATAAAGCATCAACAGAGAATGAGCGTAACGCAGTTGTGATTGATGCTAACGGTCAAATTGTGACCTTAGTGCAGGTAGCTGGCTTAATTGCTCGCCGAATTCTTTGCTATATCCATGTTGGAGACCGACTGAAAGCCGGAGAGCGTTATGGCTTTATTCGCTTCGGATCTCGGGTTGATGTTTATTTGCCACTCACTGCTGAACCTTTGGTAAGCGTTGGTGATAAAGTATTTGCTACCAATACTGCCTTGGCTCGTTTGCCAGGTTTAGATTAATTCGATCTCACTTTTACTAGGACGATTTTGCCAACATTTCGCCGTCGTGGCCGCATTGATCGTAGTCGTCTTGCCCACTCACGCTCAGATCGCTCGTCAGATGATTGGGTAGAAGAGCTTGGTGATGGCGTCGATTACGAAGTAGAAGAGTTACATCCTCAAAAACCTCGCTTACGCAGCAAGGGTATTTATTTATTGCCAAACGCATTTACAACAGCAGCCTTATTTTGTGGTTTCTTTGCGATTGTCAATGCAATGAATCATCAGTTTGAGGTCGCTGCGATTGCGATCTTTGCTTCCCTAGTGCTAGATGGCATGGATGGGCGTGTTGCCCGGATGACGAATACTCAAAGTGCTTTTGGTGAGCAATATGATTCACTGGCAGATATGGTTTCTTTCGGTGTAGCACCCGCATTAGTTGCATACGAATGGGCCCTCAAGGATTTAGGTAAATGGGGCTGGTTAGCTGCTTTTACTTATTGTGCAGGAGCGGCTTTGAGATTAGCCCGCTTCAATGTGAATACTGGCGTGGTAGATAAAAAATTCTTCCAAGGCTTGCCAAGTCCGGCAGCAGGTTCATTAATGGCTGGCTTTATATGGTTGGCAGATGACAATAAGATTCCCGTTCGAGATACTGCCATTCCTTGGATAACCTTCTTTATTGCTGTTTATGCTGGCCTCACAATGGTTTCTAATGCCCGTTTTTATAGTGGCAAAGCATTGGATGTCCGTTACCGGGTGCCATTTGGTGTGATGGTCCTTCTGATTTTGACCTTTGTATTGATTTCATCTAACCCCCCATTGACCCTTTTTGGCTTATTTGTGGTCTATTCCGTCTCAGGCTATATCGTTTGGGCCTGGGAGCGCCTCAGCGGTAAGCGTTTTAGCTAATTTTTGTTTTTTGGGTTATATTAAATCCATGTTAATGAATTTCTCACCTTTATCTAGCCTGCTTCTACTAGCACTAAGCCTTGAGCTTGGGGCGGGTAAGGCCTGAGTTGATGAGATCTCAATAAATCATTAACCACCACATACCAGCCCCAGCAAATTGCTGGGGTTTTTGTTTTTTGAAATTGAAATAGTGCTGTAAACGAATGAAGCAATCTAAATCGGAGAGTAGTGATGAGCGATAAAGTGATTATTTTTGACACCACCTTACGTGATGGGGAGCAGTCTCCTGGTGCGTCGATGACGAAAGATGAAAAAGTTCGTATTGCCCGTCAACTTGAGCGCTTGAAGGTCGACGTGATTGAAGCTGGATTTGCCGCTAGCTCAGAGGGTGACTTCCAAGCAATTTCTGCGGTTGCTGCGGCAATCAAGGATTCAATCGTATGTTCTTTGGCTAGGGCGAATGACAAGGATATTACCCGCGCATCAGATGCCTTAAAGGCTGCCAAAGCAAAACGTATCCATGCTTTTTTGGCAACAAGCCCTTTACATATGGCAGTCAAATTGCGGATGTCCCCTGAAGAGGTTTTAGAACAAGCAAAGCGCTCCATAAGATTTGCCCGAAATTTGGCAGAAGATATTGAGTTTTCAGCTGAGGATGGATATCGCTCCGAAATGGATTTTTTATGTCGCGTAGTCGAAGCGGTAATTAAAGAAGGCGCTTCAACTATTAATATCCCAGACACTGTTGGTTATGCAACACCAGAATTGTATGGTGATTTCATCAAGACCTTACGTACTCGCGTACCTAATTCTGATAAGGCCGTTTGGTCTGTGCACTGTCATAACGACTTGGGGATGGCGGTTGCGAACTCCTTAGCTGGAGTGAAGATTGGTGGAGCCCGGCAAATTGAGTGCACCATCAATGGCTTGGGCGAACGGGCTGGCAATACTGCATTAGAAGAAATTGTGATGGCCTTGCGGACTCGTAAGGATTATTTTGATTTGGCTTGCGATATCGATGCTAGTCAAATTGTTCCAGCTTCTAAAATGGTTTCACACATCACCGGCTTTGTCGTACAGCCAAACAAAGCGGTTGTTGGCGCCAATGCCTTTGCACATACCTCTGGAATTCATCAAGACGGTATTTTGAAAAACCGTGAAACCTACGAAATCATGCGTGCCGAAGATGTAGGTTGGTCCGCAAATAAGATTGTTTTGGGTAAATTATCTGGACGGAATGCATTCAAGCAGCGTTTGCATGACTTAGGAATTGTTGTGGAAGCCGAGGCAGATATTAATGAGGCGTTTACGCGCTTTAAGACCTTGGCAGATCAAAAATCTGAAATTTTTGATGAAGATATTATTGCCATCATGTCGGAAACCGCTTCAGCAGAAGAGGGTGAGCATTACAAATTTATTTCAATGAGCCAGCATTCTGAAAC
>CANIMS010000064.1 GCA_947468785.1 Betaproteobacteria bacterium | reverse complement strand
TATCTTCATAAGGAACTGGTCCGTCCACGTGCGTTAATGCATAGGTATTCACACCGGCAATCAGCAACGCAGTTGTAAAAAATAGCTTAATGAATTTCATGATGAACTCCCTCTTTAATGTATTTTTATATTACTTACTAATCGTTGCAATAACAGGAGCATGGTCTGATGGCTGTTCCCACGATCTTGGCTCTTTATCAACAACGCTTGCCTGACATCTTAGCTTCAATTCTTCACTGAGTAAAATATGATCAATACGTAGACCCGCATTTCTTCTAAAACCCATCATGCGATAGTCCCACCAGCTATAGGTCTTCGGGGCTTGCTCAAACATCCTAAAGGAATCATGTAAGCCAAGCCCCAGCAATTGTTGGAAAGCGCTTCTTTCTGGAGGGGAAACGAGGTTCTGCCCCTTCCATGCTTTGGGATCATGGACATCTTCATCTGCAGGTGCGATATTGAAATCCCCCAAGAGGGCCAAACGAGAATTCTGCTGCAACTCAATCGCTAACCAGTTTTGCAGAGCGGTTAACCAATTGAGCTTGTAGGCAAACTTATCGCTATCAGGCGATTGCCCGTTTGGAAAGTATGCAGAAATGAGTCTAATGGGTTGCATTCCGGCAAATGGAATCGTTGCGGCTAAGATACGCTGTTGCTCATCTTCATTTCCAGGAATATTTCTGACAGGCTTGAGAAAGCTCGTAGTCGCATCTGATGCTAATGGGGCCAAAGCGGCTTTACGCACAATAATTGCTACACCGTTATAGGTCTTTTGACCAGCAGCTAGACTGAGGTAGCCAGCAGCCTCGAGTTCCTGATGGGGATACTTATCATCAATCAGCTTGAGCTCTTGTAAGCACAAAGCATCAATCGGCTGCTTCTTTTGCTCTTGATCTTGCAACCAACGAAGCACATGTGGAAGGCGAACTTTTAAAGAGTTCACATTCCATGCAGCAATTCGAATTGAATCAGTCATCTATCCCCAGTTCCTGAAGCTTACGAGTAATAGTATTACGGCCAATACCTAATCGTTGGGCCGCTTCTACTCTACGCCCCCTTGTTACCTCGAGAGCTGCCTGCAATACTGCTTTTTCAAAGCGAGCATTGAGCGCATCGTATACCTCTTTGTCACCATCTTGCAGCATTTTGACAGCCAAACGCCCTAGCCCGCTCTCCCAATCGCCTGATGCTGATTTCACTCCAACAAGATGCTCAGGAGAAGAATCGCCATGCAAAATGAGGGCAGGTTCACTTGCCTCAGCAACGATGTCAGCAGGCAAATCGCTCAATCCAATCACATTAGCTGGCGTCATTACTGTCAACCAATGACACAAGTTCTCTAGTTGACGAACATTGCCAGGGAACGGCATTGCGCTAATTTCTTTTAAAACCTCATCTGAGAGTTTCTTAGGATCTACCCCCAAAGACTTGGCACAAATGAGCATAAAGTGCCTAGCTAAGACAGGAATATCTTCACTACGTTCGCGCAAAGCTGGCATGCGCAAACGAATCACATTTAAACGATGCAATAAATCTTCGCGGAAAGCACCTGATGCAACACGGGCCTCTAAATTTTGATGTGTAGATGCAATGATGCGAACATTTGCTTTGATAGGGTCTTGACCGCCAATACGATAAAAATGCCCGTCTGTTAATACTCGTAACAGTCTAGTTTGCAAATCAAAAGGAAGATCCGCAACCTCGCCTAAAAATAATGTACCGCCATCAGCTTGCTCAAAACGCCCACGACGTAATGTCAGCGCACCAGGGAAAGCACCCCGCTCATGTCCAAAAAGTTCTGACTCCAGTAAATCTTTAGGTACGGCCGAGGTACTTAAGGATACAAAGGGGCCCTTGGCACGAGGACTATGTTTATGCAAAGCATGAGCTACCAATTCTTTACCGGTACCAGATTCTCCAGTAATCAGAACAGTGGCATGCGATTGCGCCAAACGCCCAATGGCACGGAAAATTTCTTGCATTGCTGGAGCTTGGCCAATAATTTCACTAGCCTCTTGGCGCCATCCTACTGGCTCTTTAGCGCCAGACTCATTGCGAATTCCTTGCTCCACTGCACGATGGATTAATTCAATTGCCTTATCGACATCAAAAGGTTTTGTGAGATATTCAAAAGCACCGCCCTGAAAAGAAGAAACCGCCGAATCTAAATCAGAGTATGCCGTCATGATGATCACAGGAAGATGAGGATGACTCGCTTTGACATGTTGAAGCAAATCCAAGCCGTTTCCACGCGGCATCCGGATATCCGAAATCAAAACTTGAGGAGTATCTTTTTCTAACGCATTAAGCGCATCGTTTGGATTAGAAAAGCTTTTGTGCGGAATATTTTCACGCGCTAGTGCTTTTTCTAAAACCCAACGAATAGATTGATCATCGTCAACGATCCAAATTGATTTCATGAGTTTTTCTCCTGCCTACGGTATGGAATTTGAATATGAAAATCGGTGCGCCCAGGACGGCTATCACAGGCGATAAATCCCTGGTGTTGTTGAACAAAAGTTTGGGCCAAGGTGAGCCCTAAGCCACTACCGCCTTCCCTGCCTGATACGAGTGGGAAGAAGATGCGCTCACTAATATCTTCTGGAATACCAGGCCCGTTATCAATTACATGAAGATCCATTGCGAGCTTGTAGCGCTGTTTTGATATCGTGACAGATCTTGCGATACGGGTTTTGAGTTCGATTTGTGCAGCACCTAAGCGAATCTCTTCAGAAAGCGCTTGTGCTGCGTTATGCACAATGTTCAGGACCGCCTGAATAAGTTGCTCACGATCACCCAAGATATCTGGCAAGCTGGTGTCGTAGTTGCGAATAATTCTGAGTCCCTTAGGGAACTCCGCTAAGACTAGACTTCGCACTCGCTCTAAAGTCTCATGCACATTAAAAGACTCCATTACGTGGGCTTTACGATGTGGGGCTAACAAGCGATCAACCAAGGTCTGCAAACGATCAGACTCTTTAATAATGACTTGCGTATATTCCCGTAAACCTTTCTCGGGCAACTCGTACTCTAATAGCTGAGCAGCACCACGAATACCACCCAAGGGGTTCTTAATTTCATGGGCTAAATTACGCATTAACTGCTTATTTGCCTCTACCTGCTGTGTCACACGTTCGTCACGCTCACTTCTTAACTGCTGGTCAATTGGAAACCACTCCATCATCATCAGCGAGGGATCCTCTAAAGGCGCAATCACTACATGAGCAGGGATTGAGTCCTGATGAATACTGCCAGGCAAAGAATGCAGCACCATTTCTTGACGTTGGGCTGCAGCATGGCCAAGTTTGACCTCATCAACCATGGAATTCAAAGCATTGTTATCGCCGAATAAGTCGTGCAAAGACTGTCCTTCAAGTGATTTACGCGAAAGATCCAAAGCCGCTTCCGCAGCAGGATTCACATAAACCAATTGATGGCCTTCTGCCTCAAATACCACGATGGCATTGGGCATCTGATCTAGCAATGTCGGAAAAAAAGGAGCAGCCGTAGCTGCTCCCTTGAACGAATTGCGCAACAGTCCTGCGCTCAAGTTCTATCCTTCGCTTACAGGGAGTAGTACATATCAAATTCGATTGGATGGGTTGTCATACGGAAACGTGTGACATCTTCCATCTTCAAATTGATATAAGCATCAAGCATAGACTCTGTAAATACTCCGCCGCGAGTCAAGAACTCATGATCCTTCTCCAAGGCAGCCAATGCTTCTTCTAAGCTTGCGCAAACGGTTGGGATCTTTGCATCTTCTTCTGGTGGCAAGTCATACAGATTCTTATCAGCAGCTTCACCTGGGTGAATCTTATTCTGTACGCCATCCAAGCCAGCCATCATCAATGCTGAGAAGCAGAGGTATGGGTTAGCCAATGGATCTGGGAAACGCGTCTCAATACGACGACCCTTAGGATTTGGAACATGTGGAATACGAATCGAAGCAGAACGGTTACGTGCTGAGTAAGCTAACTTCACAGGAGCCTCAAAGCCTGGAACCAAACGCTTGTATGAGTTTGTACCCGGATTAGTAATTGCATTCAATGCCTTAGCATGCTTGATGATGCCGCCGATGTAGAACAAGGCGAATTCAGATAAACCAGCATAACCATTACCTGCAAATAAGTTCTCGCCATTCTTCCAAATAGATTGGTGAACGTGCATACCAGAACCGTTATCGCCAACTACAGGCTTAGGCATAAAGGTTGCTGTCTTGCCATAAGCATGAGCAACGTTATGTACAACGTATTTCTGCCAAATGGTCCAGTCAGCGCGCTGAACTAATGTGCTGAACTTGGTACCTAATTCATTTTGGCCTTGACCAGCAACTTCATGGTGATGCACTTCAACTGGAATGCCTAATGATTCGAGAATCAAGCACATTTCAGAACGCATATCTTGGAATGTATCGACTGGAGCAACTGGGAAATAACCACCCTTCTTACCTGGACGGTGACCAGTATTGCCGCCTTCGATTTCTTTTGAGGAGGACCATGGAGCTTCTTCGGAATCAATCTTCACGAAGCAACCCTGCATGTCGGCACCCCAACGAACGCCGTCAAAAATAAAGAATTCTGGCTCTGGACCAAAGTAAGCAGCATCGCCTAAACCAGTGCTCTTCAAATACGCTTCTGCGCGTTTTGCAATAGAACGTGGATCGCGGTCATAACCTTTACCATCAGCTGGCTCGATAACGTCACATGTGAGAACCAAAGTTGGCTCTTCATAGAATGGATCAATATAAGCAGCTGTTGGATCTGGTTTGAGCAACATGTCAGAGGCTTCAATACCCTTCCAACCAGCAATAGAAGAACCGTCAAATGCATGACCGCTCTCAAATTTGTCTTCGTCAAAAGCAGAAATAGGTACTGTTGTGTGTTGCTCTTTACCCTTTGTATCTACAAAGCGGAAATCAACGAAAGTACATTCTTTCTCTTTTACTAACTTCATCACATCAGCGACGGTCTTCGTCATGCAAATCTCCTCTATTAACTAAATTCGGAATTTAAACTTAAGGCATACACCCTTGTTCATTCCAGGCACCAAACATGCCTAATGGATGTATGTAATTTACTGAAGCAAACAAATGGGAACAGTCATTATTGCACTGTTTAAGTGCCCAAATACCCCTGATAAGGCCAGAAAACCGTATATTTGCACCAATATAGTGCAAATATGGTCTAGGTGATATCGTGTATTTCGTAACCCAGGTCTTGGGTACCGGTACGTAAAGCAGACCAAGCGCTTTCCAGCAAATTAGCATTGCCTTTAATACCCAATTCGATGTGGCGCTCAGCATAAACGCCACCCCTTGAGGAATCCCCCACAGATGGCAGACTGAATACCTTTACACCCGGAAAGCTGGCCTCGATACGCTCCATTAGGGGAGTCAGGGTCGATTCAATACCCTTGGGAACAATGAAGCTTTGTTCAGCCCAATTTTCTTGATGAAAGAGATCCTTGTAATGGGTGTCTAGGCTCCATGCCATCATCGGGGCCGCCATCACTGGAAAGCCTGGCACAAAGTGATGCTCTTTAATCCGAAAACCAGGAATTTGATTGTAGGGATTGGGGATGATTTCACTTCCAAGCGGAAATTCACCCATCTTGAAACGATGCTGATTCTCAGGCGTATTGAGATCGGCTTTAATGGGATCGCCCTCTGCCGTTGACTGAATGCGTCCTGCAATCAACTCTCTTGCAGTGGGATGCAATTCAGTTTTGGTTCCTAGCGCGAGTGCTGCACACTGACGCGTGTGATCATCGGGTGTCGCTCCAATCCCGCCAGTACTAAAAACAACATCGCCACTAGCAAAGCTTGCTTTAAGGGTTGCTGTAATTTGATCAGGATCATCCGCCACATATTTTGCCCACGATAAACTAAGCCCTCGCTCATTGAGTAACTCAATCAGCTTACTCATATGTTTATCTTGTCGGCGCCCTGACAAAATCTCATCGCCAATCACGATCAAACCAAAACGACGAGCAGTTCTTGCGGGTTCAGTGATCTCCACTTTTTTTAATGCATCAACCATGGTACGGAAGCTCCATATCTACTACACGACTTTCTACAGTCAGCGCTTTTTGCAACTCTTCTTGTCTGAGTTCTTTTAAAGCATCTAATAAAAAATGACTAAACCACAAAGCGGCAAAAACAAAAATGAGGGAGTAAATCCACAGGGCAACAAAGCTCACAATCGGAAACAAAATCAAGGCTAATGCAGAAGTTGCCCAGAAGAAGGTAGGAACAGCACCGAGCATGCCTGAAGCAATACCCATTGTGAGTAGTGGCCAGCGATACTTTTCCAGCAAGAGATCGCGCTCTTCAGAACTCGCATGCTGAGCGAGAACATCATATGACATCAGGCGCATCGTCAACCAACCCCATAGTAATGGCGGCAATACTGCCACTAAAGGAGGAATCCACCATACTGGCAGAGTCAACATTACTAGAGCCAAACAAATTAATGCAGACCACAGCGTGTAAATCAAGCTACCAAAGATACCGCCACCTCTTTTGCATTCTAGGTCTTGATAGGCTGCTTGCTTAGCAACCATATTCACAATAGAAGGCACCGTCGAAAAAGCGATAAACACTAGCAAGCTAATGGTGATTAAGGGAATAATCAGCATGACAAAAAATAAAGGGGCAATCCATGCCCGCGCATTCTCAAAACCAGCCCAAATTAAACCTTCTTGTATCCAGCTAGTAAAGATTGATGTGGTCAAGAAGATGCTAAGGGCTTCTAGAGCTGGGGTCCAAGTGAGCCAAATCAGGCAGCCCCACAGTACAGACACGATTAAAAAGGGACGCAAGCTAAGCCAGAGCATCCTTGGGTGCATAGTGCCCACTAAGGCTAAACCAAAAGACTTCAATACTTGCTGTAAACCAACCATGTAACTCCTTATACCCGCATCGCTGCAAGTCTATTTTGGAATGAACTCTCGTACTGCATGAACCAGACCCTGCCATTGCTGCGTCAAAATATTTTGCGATACCGTCAAGTTTCGCACGCCTGTGGGATAAACCTTGTCTGGAAAGACGGCTGTCTTGAGCAACATATCCCACCAAGGAAACAAAACGCCAAAATTACAACCTCCCAAGACTCCAGGCTTGCCTTTGGCTTCATGTCCATAGCCAACTGCATGATGCATACGGTGATACATCGGTGAAACGAGCAAATAACGAGCGACCCCTAAATTCACTTTGAGATTGGCATGCTGCCAACTCTGTATCAATTGACTTAGAGCGACTAAAAGAACAAATTGGCCTGGAGGCACGCCAATGAATAAAGCAACCAAAGATAAGGTGGATGCACGCATGATGTCATCCAATATGTGGTTACGATTATCAGACCATGCCGTCATGACAGTTTGACTATGATGCAATGTATGCAACTGCCACCACCAATTAAACGAGTGTGAAGCGCGGTGATACAAATAATCAACGGCATCTAGCACGATCAAATAAATCAAAAAGCTTACAAGCGGAATAGAGCTCACGCCAGGCCACCAGGATTCCACGTTCAAACGAACAAAGCGGAAATCATGAAGCACAGAATCAATTTGAAAGAAAAGCCCAGATAAGGCTATAAATAGTAAGCCGTGAAAAATACCTAATCGATGAAACAAGGAGTAGATGACATCCGCCCTACTGGATTGAGAAAAACGCTCCTGGGTCTCTGCTGGTGCAAAACGCTCCCATACTCTGAGAACAAAAGCGATCAAGAGGACTTGTATACAGCCAAACAAAAACCAATCAATTCCGTCAAATGCATCTTCTGCAAACGGCATGAGATTCAATTGATAAAGCAAAGGCCCTACCGCATTGGCAAAGATCCACTCCTGAATGCTCCCATAGGCATTCCCAATTGCATCGCTGATTAAACTGAAATCCATGACTTATTTTGACTTATTTGCTTGAGATTTGGGTAATAGGCCAAAACAAAAGCCTCGATTTTTCAGATTCACAATCAATTGCTCCAATACAGCTGGCGCCCAAGGTTCTTTTCTAGACCAAATACCAAGGTGGGCCATCGTGATGTCACCATCAGCAATGCTTTTACTTGCTTTTGCTAATAATTTGTCATTAGGGTGCTTATCTGAATCTAATTCGTCACCCAGAAAACCGGCTCCCGCCCAAGCCATATGCTCATACCCACACATATCCCCCATCCGAATCAGGGTTGGAGAGGTTTTACCTCCAGGTGCACGCCAAATTTTTT
>CANIMS010000063.1 GCA_947468785.1 Betaproteobacteria bacterium | reverse complement strand
GATGCATTTGATAAACAACCACAATCCCAATGGGGATCAGGTTAGTAGGGCTATTGTTGTGTTACTACTTTAGCGCTAAACGCCAAAGCGAAGTCACTTCTTTAGAGCGTGCCGAATGTAATGCATCTGTTTTATCAAATACTTTTGAATGATGGGGTTTCGTATCGAGGCGCGCTAGCACTTTTAAACCAGCTTGCTCAATCCATGTGAGCAACTCCTCTCGCGTTCTCAAACCAAGATGCTCAGCCAAATCCGAAAGAATCAACCAAGCCTCACCAGAACTCAGTAAATGGTCTTTAAGTCCACTCAAAAAGCCTTTGAGCATTTGACTCTCTGGATCGTAAACAGCATGCTCTAAAGTGGAGCTTGGTCTTGCAGGTAACCAAGGAGGGTTACAAATAATCAACGCTGCTTTGTCTGCTGGGAATAGATTTGTCTTGAGGATTTCTATTTGTGAGGATAGGCCTAAGCGTGCGATATTGTCCTTGGCGCAAGCTATAGCGCGATCATCTTGATCCGTTGCAATAATCTTTTTAATTTCTCGCATCGCCAATACAACCGAGAGCACCCCGGTGCCAACACCAATATCGAAAGCAATTGAAGTTTTCTGGATGACGGCAGGTAGTGGGGTCCTTAAAACTAACTCAATATATTCGCCACGCACAGGCGAAAACACTCCATAGTGCGGATGAATTCGAACCTCTTCATCATCCCTAGTCAATACTTGAACACCTTTTTTACGCCACTCGTGTGCACTGATCACACCAAGCAACTCACGAAGAGAGATGACGTAAGGTTCGATCTGCTCACCATAAGCTTCTTGGCAAGCTTGAGCGACATCAGGTGCGCGCCTTAAGGAGATGCTGTGGTCAGCGTTGATTGGAATCAATACCATTCCCAAAATGCGAGCTCGCTGTGATTGGGCAAGGCGGTGGAGATTGAAGATATCTAATGAGGTTTGATTCTTTGTCTTCTCAAGTCGATCTGCCCGCTTCGCTTTCTTGGGGGGCTTATCCACTCTTCGTACCATAGCCTGCAAAAGCTGTCGGGCATTCTGAAAGTCTCCCTTGTAAAGCATCGCCGTGCCTTCACATGCTAAGCGATAAGCAATATCAGCAGTCAGCGTGTCGTCAACGATCTGAATCTTTTTATGCGGAGCAATACCATTTTCAGAATGCCACTTAGCACTATGGGTTTGTCCACTATCTTCCCACTGAAGAGTTTCTAATGGGATCACCTAGGAAACCACAAAACGGTTATTTTGATAATCATCAATAGCCTGCTCTATCTCAGCACGGGTATTCATTACGAATGGGCCATATTGCACGATAGGTTCATGCAAAGGTAGGGCTGCTAAAACAATAAATTGTGCACCCATAGCGCCAGCCTTCACCTTTAAACGATCGCCGTCACCCAAAACAATTGCAGCCTGTTTTGGTGCTGGATTCATAGGACCTCCAACTTCTAGGTCACCCTCATATATATACAAAAATGCATTTTGCTCTTTAGGAATAGGGTGCTCGAATTGCGCATTAGCAGGTAAGTGCACATCTAAGAACAAGGGTGTGGTAGTAATACCTTGTATGGGGCCTTGAACAACTACATCACCATCTTGAAACGTTCCTGCAATCACCTTCACCGATGCGCCATTACTCAAAGAGACTTTCGGAATATCTTCTACCTGAATGTCTTTGTATCCAGCAGGCTTCATTTTTTCTTTAGCAGGTAAATTAATCCATAACTGAAAACCGCGCATTGCTCCACTAACCTGCTGTGGCATTTCAGAATGAATGATGCCCCGACCAGCAGTCATCCACTGCACGCCCCCGGTCTTTAAATGCCCCTGATTACCCAGATGGTCTTCATGCAACATATGGCCTTCTAACATGTAAGTGACCGTCTCAAAGCCACGATGGGGATGTGCTGGAAAGCCAGCTACATAATCATTGGGATCATTGGAAGAAAATTCGTCGAGCATTAAGAATGGATCAAGGCGAACTTGCTGTTGGCCGCCAAGGCTACGACGTAGTTTTACGCCAGCACCATCAGAGGTAGCAACGCCGGGAATAACAGTTTGGATATTACGAATCATGCGGTCTTCTAGGCTGGTGGGTGATCTTCAGGATTAACATCAAGCGCAATTAAGAAGCGGGATACCATGTTGTAGGCCGCTACTACAGTAACGAGCTCAACGATTTTTGTGCTTTCCAAATCCTGATGAAGACGCTTCATTAACTCGCTATCTACTTTTATATTGCGCGTCATTTGATACGTCAAATCCAACGTATCATTTTCGACCTGGTTAAATAAATGCTTCGGAAAATTGGCTTGTCCAATTTGGCGAATAGCCTGAACCTGCTCTTCAGTGCCGCCCGCTTTCTTGAAAGGGGGTGCATGGTGAAAGAATTCATACTCGGCACCATTGAGCACTGCCACACCACACATAGCTAGCTCACGCAGCTTAGGATCTAAAGACAAATTATTACGGATCTCGCCAATGAAATGATTCCAACCTTCAGCAATAGGAACGCTATGCAATAGCATACGATCGAGATTAATAAAATCTCCTCCTCGTCTTTTACGAATTGCTGCTACAAGATCTACTGGCTCAGCCAAGTCCATTGGCTGGTAAGGAATTAAACGTTCTGACATAAATACTTTCTATTGACCAGTCTCTTTAATGTTATTTTCGATAACAAACTTGCCCCACATACCAATTTGCTTACCAATGAAGTTATTTAGTGCTTCAGGATTACCAGCAACAATCACAATTCCTTGTGCTTTCAATTTATCGGCAACAGCGGGGGTTTTTAATGCCTTTGTTACTGCTTGGTTCATTGCATTGACAATCGCTGGCGGGGTCTTACCAGGTGCAAGAATTGCCCACCATGCTGGAGCATTAAATCCTGGGTAGCCACTCTCAGCAATCGTAGGAATATTCGGTAAAGCAGAAGATCGTTTGTCGGTAGTAATAACCAATGGAATCACGCCTCCACTATCAATATGTGGCTTTACCAAAAACTCTGAGCCAATTGCCAGCGGCACTTGACCGCCTAAAGCATCCTGCATCAATGGTCCGCCACCACGATATGGAATATGGTTCCAGTCAAAGCCAGCTTGCTTAGCTAAGCGCGCCATTGCTAAATGTCCCAAACTGCCAACACCAATCGAGCCATAGCTTAATTGTTTGCCCGTTTTTGACATTTCAACTAATTGTTTAAAACTCGTAATGCCAGATGATTTACTTGCGACTAAGACCATTGGAGAAGTGCCGATCAAGGTCACTGGAGCAATATCTTTTAGCGTGTCATAGGGAAGCTTGTCTTTAAGGCTGGGGTTCACTCCATGCGTATCAAAGACCACAGCAAAGGTATAGCCATCAGGATCAGATCTCGTCATAGCAGCGGTACCAATCACGCCCGATGCACCCCCAATATTCTCAACAATCACGTTTTGCTTGAGTTCAGCCTGCAATGCGGGGGCTAATATGCGGGCCACCTGATCAACAGAACCGCCCGGTGGAAAAACAGCAATCAAACGAATCGGTTTTTGGGTCGGCCATGCGCCCACCCCAGAAGTCTGAGCATTTACAAACCCGCTCATTGTCATCATTAGCAAGCCCAGCAGAACTGCTTTTTGGGCTATTTTTAGCAAATACAACATGGATAATCTCCTCCAAATGGAAGCCCCAAGATTACCACCCCCTCGCCCAGCTTGCTTGATAATAGGCAGACGATGAAGCCGATTTTGAACATTGCCGCCTATTTATTTGTAAGCCTAGAAGGCTTGCCGGCTCTACGCACCAAAATGCTTGAAGAATGCAATGTCCGTGAGCTCAAAGGCACCATTCTGTTAACTGGCGAGGGTATCAATCTGTTTCTTGCTGGCAAAGAAAAAGAGATGCGTGGATTTTTAGATTGGTTGCGCTCAGATTCCCGCTTTGAGACCCTTGAGGCGAAAGAGAGTTGGTCTGAGGAGCAACCCTTTAAAAAAATGCTGATCAAGCTAAAAGCCGAGATCATTCGCATGAATCATCCAAGTATCCGTCCAGAAGAAGGTCGCGCCAATTTTATTAAGCCCAAGAAGTTGCAAGAATGGCTTGATCGTGGCACAGATGATTTAGGGCGCCCCGTCGTCATGCTCGATACCCGCAATGCCTTTGAAGTGGAATACGGTACTTTTGAAAATGCACTGCACTTTAATATTCAAAAGTTCACTGAGTTTCCTGAAGCAATTGCAGCACATAAAGAACAGTTAACAGATAAAACCATCGTGAGCTTTTGTACTGGTGGAATACGCTGTGAAAAGTCAGGTCTCTATATGCGTGAAATTGGCATGGAGCATAGCTACCAGCTAGAAGGTGGCATTCTGAAATATTTTGAGGAAGTTGGTTCTGCCCACTATCAGGGGACTTGTTTTGTCTTTGATCAAAGAGAGGCTTTAGAACCCAACCTAGACTCCATACCCTTTGAGGACTCCAACCGTAAAAATATTAAAGTGAGCTAAGTAGGCTCTATAGCTAGCTTTATGAGGGGTGGTCTCGAAAATTCACCCCCACTACTAAGAAAATAATACCCATCAATAGTAAAATATTGGCTTCGGTAGATTAATCAATTAATAATAAATTGGGCTTGAGACATGTTTAATTCACTCAATCGGCAATGGCCGATTTTTTTATCAGCACTAACACTTGCTATTTTTGCATTTGTCACCAGCTTTAATGCCAAAGCGCAAACTCCCGCGGCGAATACTTCATACCCTGCTAAGCCTATCAAACTGATTGCGCCGGTTGCTGCAGGAGGCGGTCTAGATAACATCGCTCGTACCTTAGCGGAAAAATTATCGCGCTCGATTGGTCAACAAGTCGTGGTTGAAAATATGGGTGGTGGTGGTGGCTCAATTGCATCACAAGCCGTAGCAAAAGCGCCAGCGGATGGCTATACCCTGATGGTTGCCTATGTCGGCACGCATGGCACCAATCCTGCAGTACGAAAACTTCCTTATGATGCGATTAAAGATTTCACACCCATTGGCATGATTGGTGCAACACCCAATGTGCTGGTGATCAATCCTGATTTACCAATCAAAAACTACAAAGAGTTCGTTGATTACGCCAAGAAAAATCCAGCTAAATTAAGTTATGGTTCTGCTGGCCCAGGAACATTGACTCATCTAGGGATGGAGCAAATTAAACTGGCGTCTGGCATTTTCATGGTGCATATTCCGTATCGCGGTGTTGGCCCTGCATATACCGATTTACTCGCTGGACAAACACAGGCAATGTTCCCCACCCTCTTTGCAGCCCTTCCTTATATCAATACCAATCGTGTTCGCGGACTCGCAGTGACAGGCTCAAAGCGCAGCTCTGCAGCGCCGAATATTCCCACCTTTAAAGAGTTGGGGCTGAATGGTTTTGATGGGCAGCAATGGTATGGCATTGTTGGGCCAGCTAACCTACCCCCTGCTATTACAGCCAAATTGAATGCCGAGTTGAATAAAGTTCTAGCATTGCCTGATTTTTCAGAGAAGATGACTAGCGAGGCGATGACCTTAATGCCAATGACGCCTCCACAATTTGCAACTTATATTAAAGAAGATATTGCCCGCTGGGCCAAGGTTGCCAAAGAGCGCAACATTGAAATCGAATAATTACTTTTAAAAAAATAGGAAACCATATGTCTCACGCTATTGCTGCAGCAGCAGATTTAAACGCACCACCAGTAACAAAAATATTGGCAGAATTTGTTACTACACACCCAAGCCAAGGATGGACTCCAGAGGTAGATCATGAAGCTCACCGTACATTTTTAAATTGGCTTGGCTGCGCAGTTGGTGCAGCAAATCACGAAAGCGTGGATTCTTCATTGGCTGCTATTCGTGAGTTTCAGCCAGCCCCTCAAGCGAGTATCTTGGGCCGCAAAGATAAAGTCGATATGGGTGGCGCTGCATTAATTAACGGTATTAGCTCACATACCTTTGACTTTGATGACACTCATCTGAAGACTGTTATTCATCCAGCGGGTCCGGTGGCTTCAGCCATCCTAGCCTTGGGTGAGCATATGAATGTCAATGGTCGACAAATGATTGACTCACTGATTTTGGGTATCGATGTTGCCTGTCGCGTGGGTAATGCAATGTATCCTGATCATTACCATCGTGGATGGCACATTACCGGCTCTACAGGTATGCTTGGTTCAGCAGCAGCCTGTTCACGCCTCATGGGTTTAGACGCACACAAAACTACTATGGCTCTCGGTATTGCTGCCTCTCAGCCTGTTGGTATCCGCGAGCAATTTGGCACGATGACCAAGCCCTTCCACCCAGGGGGTGCTGCACGGGCTGGACAACTTTCTGCGCTCTTGGCTAAGCATGGCTTTACTTCCAGTCCAAAAGCACTTGAAGCGGGTCGCGGCTATATGCAAACTGTTTCTACTAAATGCGATTGGTCAGAAATTGATCGCGCCCTTGGAAAATCATTTGAAATTTCCTTAAACACTTACAAACCTTTTGCTTGTGGAATTGTGATTCATCCAGCGATTGATGCTTGCGCCCAGCTACGTGCTCAAGGGGTTAAAGCTGAAGATGTTGAGCGTATTGAATTAAGGGTGCATCCTTTAGTGCTAGAACTTACTGGCAAGAAAACACCTAAAGATGGTCTCGAGGGTAAGTTCAGCGTTTACCATGGCTGTGCAGTTGGCCTCATTTTTGGACAAGCTGGTGAAGGTGAATACGCAGACGATATCGTCAATCGCGCCGATGTGGTCGCCCTCCGCGCCAAAGTCAATGCCACCACTGATACCTCTATTAGCGAAGCATCCGTCGATGTCAAAGCCTTCCTTAAAGACGGCAAAGAAGTTCATATCTTTGTTAAGAATGCGATTGGATCTGTTGAAAATCCAATGACTGATGCTCACTTAGAGCAAAAATTTACAAATCTCACTGAACCCGTTATTGGTAAAGAAAAAACGCGCCAGCTGATCTCAGCACTATGGAAATTAGGCCAGGCATCAGACCTTAAACAGATTATTAGTCTTTGCACACCAGACTAATCTTTAAAGCGCGCCCATGACTCTACCTAATATCGTTATCCTCGGAGATTATGAGCGCGCCCTGCGACGCTTTTCTAATTGGGAAAAGCTAGATCAGCTCGCGAAGCTCACTTTCCATGATCAGCCATTACGAGATGAAGCTTTGTATGAGGCGGTCAAAGATGCTGATGCTATTGCAATAGTGCGGGACCGCTCACCATTTAATGAGGCAATGATTGCGCGCCTGCCAAAGCTAAAGTTTTTGATGTTTACCGGCGAGCGCAACGGCACACTAGATGCGAATGCCTTACTCTCACGAAATATTCCAGTTGCAGTTACCCCTGGTGGCCCATCTAAAGAAACCACTGCTGAACTTACCTGGGCATTAATACTGGGCGCCTCGAAACGCTTAGTTGAAGAAAACAAACTGATTGCATCTGGCGGTTGGCGCGACGAATTATCTGTATTGCCAATGCTTGCAGGCGAGCGCCTTGGCGTCATGGGTCTTGGATCCATTGGCAGTAGAGTGGCTCGAGTTGGAGCAGCGTTTGGGATGGAAGTGGTGACCTGGAGTCCCCATATGACTCCCGAAAGAGCGGCTGTTGAAAATGCTAAGGCAGTAAGTCTTGAGGAGTTATTAAAAACATCCAAGGTTGTCACCATGCACTTAGTAGCAGGCCCTGGAACCAAAGGCTTGCTATCGGCTGATCAACTTTCTCTCATGCGCCCCGACGCTATTTTGGTCAATACCTCTCGTGCAGCACTGATCAATATGGCTGATCTTCAAAAGGCTCTTGCAATAGGAAGACCTCGACAAGCTGCGATAGATGTTTTTGATATTGAACCTCTCCCAGAGTCTGATCCACTTCGCAATACCCCTAATCTTTTAGTAACACCGCATTTAGGTTTTATAGCTGAACCGATTTTTGAAGTCTTCTCAACAGGCATTACCCAAACCCTGGAAGCTTGGTTAGAAGGTCGACCCGTGCCACACCCATTTAAGCCGCAGTAAGCACGGCACATCGATCTTGTCACAGTTAACCCCCTTACAACTCTTTATTAGCTTTAGCAAAATTGCTATGTCTGGTTTTGGTGGGGTGTTGCCATGGGCAAGGCGTACCTTAGTTGAGAAAGATAAGATTCTCACATCGGAAGAATTTAGTGCAATTCTTGGAATCTGCCAAATCGTTCCTGGGCCTAACATTATGAATCTAGCAGTCTGCGTCGGCTCACG
>CANIMS010000062.1 GCA_947468785.1 Betaproteobacteria bacterium | reverse complement strand
GGTTCTCTTGGTTATGTAGCTGAAGATCCAAACACTCTCGAGGAAGTTTTCTTGGTAACCAATTCTGGTCGCATGGAAAGCCTGTCGTTCGTGGCGCCTTATGCTTATTCATTAGATTGGCTGATGATGTACAGCGATACCTCTAAAGTGCTCACTGTCGGAATTGTTGCCGTTCTCGGCATGATTCTGGGTTCAGCTCTAGTGGCAGTGATCACTAAAACCTTTCGCTGGGAATCCTTTCGCAATACCGAAGACACTGCCAATCATTTAGTGGGTGCATGCCTAATGGGTTTTGGCGGGGTAACTGCATTAGGGTGTACAGTTGGTCAAGGTTTAAGCGGTATCTCTACTTTAGCGCTGGGATCTTTTCTAGCGCTCCCAGGTTTTATTTTTGGAGCCTATTTGGGCTTGCGATATTTACAAATGCGTCTCGCTCCAAATCCTTGTAGTTAATTCAAGAGACTGGATCTAAAGTCATGCAAATTGATTGGTTAACTTTTACACCTATTCCATCATTGCTTGGCGGCATGATGTTAGGTGTTGCTGCAGCACTCTACGTGCTATTACATGGTCGTATTCTGGGAATTAGCGGTATTGTCTCTGGTCTAGTACATCCTAAAAAAGAGGATTGGTCCTGGCGCTTAGCATTTGTAGTTGGACTACTCACCGCACCTTTTTTGGCGGCCTTATTTTTTGGTATTTTGCCTGTGATTGAAGTAGATGCTAGCTGGCTGACGGTGATCATCGCAGGCTTACTAGTAGGGTTTGGCGTTCAATACGGTTCGGGTTGCACTAGCGGACATGGCATCTGTGGTTTATCACGCCTATCCCCGCGTTCTTTAGTGGCCACACTCTCATTCATGACTGCTGGATTTTTGGTGGTTTTTGTTATTCGCCACCTGATCTAAGTCCTATGAAAAAACACTTTAGCCTTATTAGTCAGTACGCCATTGGTGTTTTATTTGGTTGGGGCCTGATTATTTCAGGAATGACTAATCCAATGAAGATCCAAAATTTTCTAGACCTCGCTGGCCTGTGGGATCCCTCCTTAATCTTTGTAATGGGCGGGGCTGTGATTGTTGGCTTGGCCGGTTTCTATCTGGCAGGTAAACGAAGCGCAGCCTTTTTTGGTGGAGCTTTACATATTCCAACTAGACGGGACATTTCAAGGCCGCTGGTGATTGGGAGCTTTGTTTTTGGCGCTGGATGGGGAATTGCTGGGTTTTGCCCAGGGCCAGCCATCGTTGCCTTGGGTTCGGGCCACTTGAAGGCATTGGTATTCGTGATCGCTATGCTGGCGGGTATGCACTTATGCGAACGCTTCTTTACAGGACACCGCAAGCAAGTCTGATTTAAAATCATTTTTTGTGATTTATTCAATATTGCTTGATTTGAGGGTGTCATGAGTCTTCCTATTAGTTGTCATAGCAGTCAATTTGGTACGCTGGGTCAAATCGATGCCAGTCATTTAGCTGAAATTGCTCAGCAAGGCTATAAAAGTGTCATCAATAATCGCCCTGATGGTGAGGGTGGCCCCGACCAACCTACTAATGCTGTTATTCAAGCTGAGGCAGAGCGATTGGGATTGAACTACGTCTATTTGCCAGTGGTGCCTAGCGCCATTACGCCTGATCAAGTTCAAGAAATGGCCCGCTTACTAAAATCCATGCCCGGTCCTATTTTGGCGTTCTGTCGTTCGGGCGCACGCTCAACCAATTTGTATTACCTTGCAATGCAACTAGGTTAAGACCTTTAGAGATGCGTATTACCATCCCCAAAGAAAAAAGAGTGGTCCATGAGATGCGCATGCCCATTCGCTGGGGCGATATGGATGCCTACGGACATGTTAATAACACCGTGTACTTTCGGTACATGGAGCAGGCAAGGATAGAGTGGATTACATCACTTGGTTACGAGGTAGCCCCAGGTCGTGAGTCCATGTTGATGATCAATGGTTTTTGTAATTTCTTTAAACAGCTCTCCTATCCAGGTGAGTTGATTCTGAAAACCTCTATTGGTACTGTTGGACGATCGAGTTTGGATGTCTATACCGAGATGTACCTTAGTAGCGAGCCTGAAGTGATGGTCTCCGAGGGCGGTGCAACCATGGTTTGGGTTGACCTCACGACGAATCAGTCAGCGCCTTGGCCTGATCATGTTTTACAGATACTGCGCTCATAAAGCGTATGCAGCCTAGCAATTCCCATATATTAAGATTAGATCAATTTCTTGCTCAATTAGATCAGTTTGATCAAGTGATTGATGTGCGCTCACCAGCTGAGTTTGCTTTAGATCATATTCCTGGAGCTGTAAATTACCCCGTTCTGAATAACGACGAACGTGCTCAGATCGGTACTTTATACAAACAAGAATCTCCTTTTGCCGCCAAGAAGTTAGGCGCTGCATTGGTCTCTCGAAATATTGCCAATCATCTAGAGCAACATTTCTTGGATTTTCCTCGTGAGTGGCGCCCGCTAATTTATTGTTGGCGCGGTGGGGAGCGTAGTGGTGCGTTTACCCATATCCTCAATCGCATTGGCTGGAAGGCGATGCAACTTGAAGGCGGGTATCAGGGCTTTAGACGAACAGTGATTGATGGCCTAGAAGAAAGTGCTCAGCAATTTTCATTTCAGGTGATTTGCGGGATGACCGGCAGTGGCAAAACAAAGGTGCTACAAGAGATAGGTGCTCAAGGCGCCCAGATTCTGGATCTTGAGGGTTTAGCGGTGCATCGAGGCTCTGTATTAGGCAATGAGCCCAATATCGATCAACCTTCTCAAAAAGGTTTTGAAACTGCCCTCTGGAATGCACTGCGCAAGCTAGATTCATCAAAACCTGTCTTTGTAGAATCAGAGAGCAAGAAGGTGGGTGGCTTGCATGTACCGGATGCCTTAATGGAAAAGATTCGTAATGGTGCTTGCATTGAATTGCGTTCTAGTACGCAAACGCGGGTATCTTGGTTAATTCGTGAATACCATCATTTCTTAACGGACACGAATCATTTCAAGCAAAAGCTTGCCTTACTCACTGCGCATTATGGAAAAGTCCAAATTGCTAAATGGAACGAGGCGATTGATGCAGCCCATTTTCCAGAGCTAGTTGAGGAGCTACTCGTAAAGCATTATGACCCCTCATACCAATCATCAATTGTGCGGAATTTTCCTCAATATAGGACCGAGAATTTTGTGCAACTCGAAAATGATAGCGACGAGGCCTTCGCTAAAGCTGCAAAGGCCATCGTAGAAAAACAGGCTTAACTAAACGCTTGAATACCTGTTTGTGCACGTCCCAAAATGAGGGCGTGAATATCGTGAGTGCCTTCATAAGTATTAACGACCTCTAGGTTCAACATATGTCGCACAACTCCGTATTCATCGGAGATACCGTTACCACCATGCATATCCCGTGCCATGCGAGCAATCTCTAATGACTTCCCACAAGAGTTACGTTTCATGATGGAGGTGATTTCTGGTGCAGCAATGCCTTCATCTTTCATGCGCCCTAAACGAAGGCATCCTTGAAGGGCCAGAGTAATTTCGGTTTGCATATCAGCCAATTTCTTTTGAATCAATTGATTGGCTGCCAAAGGCTTTCCGAACTGTTTGCGATCCATGGTGTATTGGCGAGCAGCATGCCAACACCATTCTGCGGCACCAAGTGCTCCCCAGGAAATGCCATAGCGAGCAGAATTAAGGCAAGTGAAGGGGCCCTTGAGGCCAGTCACTTCTGGGAACTCATTTTCGTCAGGAACAAATACTTCATCCATCACGATTTCGCCCGTAATAGACGCACGCAGACCCATCTTGCCGCTGATCTTTGGTGCGCTTAAGCCCTTCATTCCTTTTTCAAGAATGTAGCCACGGATAACACCCTCATCATTTTTGGCCCACACTACAAAGACATCGGCAATCGGCGAGTTAGAAATCCACATCTTTGAACCCGTTAAAGAGAATCCACCGGGTACTTTTTTGGCACGAGTGATCATGCCGCCGGCATCAGATCCATAATTTGGCTCAGTTAAACCAAAACAACCAATCCATTCACCAGTCGCTAATTTGGGTAAGTATTTTTGCTTTTGCGCTTCACTACCAAATTCATTGATAGGTACCATCACCAAAGAAGATTGCACACTCATCATTGAGCGGTAACCAGAATCAACACGTTCAATTTCTCTAGCGATCAGACCATAAGAAACGTAATTGAGGTTAGCGCCACCATATTGTTCGGGAATGGTGAGGCCTAATAAACCCAGTTCACCCATCTCGCGAAAGATGCTAGGGTCGGTAGTCTCATTGCGATATGCATCATGGATGCGGGGCATGAGTCGTCCTTGAGCATATTCAGCGGCTGCGTCACGCACCATACGCTCATCTTCGGTCAATTGGGTATCAAGCAAAAGTGGGTCTTCCCACTGAAAACGGGCTTTACTCATTACGTTTAGTCATCCTCTGATTGAATTTGGTTGGTTTCCCTGCGAATTTCCAGGAATACAGATATTCTTGTTTCTATTATCCATTTTTCTGAGCATATGGACGCACCGAGACGCCACCATCGCTATTACGACCTTATTTTGGCTGCCTTCGTAGTCGTTTTACTTTGCTCTAACTTTATTGGTGCTGGCAAAGCGGCTGTAGTAGATTTGCCCTACCTTGGCACAACGGTCTTTGGTGCCGGCATCTTATTTTTCCCAATTGCCTATTTCTTTGGTGATATTTTGACGGAAGTCTATGGCTATGCTTATGACCGTAGGGCAGTATGGGCGGGATTTGCTGCCTTAAGCTTTGCTGCGGTGATGGCGCAAATTGTGATTGCATTGCCGGTAGCCCCAGGTTCGTATATGGCCAATTATCAGCAAGGACTTGAAACTGTCTTTGGAAATTCCTGGCGGATTGCTTTAGCCTCAATGACAGCCTTTTGGTGCGGCAGTTTTGCCAATAGTTATGTGCTTGCCAAAATGAAAATCTGGACCCAAGGCCGCCACTTATGGATGAGAACCATTGGTTCGACTGCGGTTGGAGAGCTTGTGGATTCCTCCTTGTTTTATATGCTTGCCTTCTATGGCTTGTGGCCAATTCAGGAGGTGATTCAGGTTGCTCTGGCGCAATATGTACTCAAAACCTCATGGGAGATTTTGGCAACACCGCTGACCTATTGGGTAGTGGGTTTCCTAAAGCGCAAGGAAAATCAGGATTATTACGATATTCATACTAATTTCACCCCATTTCGGGTCAAAGTGTAATTCGGACCTCTTGGTTCTTAAACCGTTAAAATAACGGTCTTTGCCCCCTAAAAAGGGGTAGTTACTTGAATTGAATTTCAGAAAGCTAGAAAACATCCGTGCTGTCAGCATCTAATATCACTATGCAGTTTGGGGCAAAGCCCTTGTTCGAAAATATTTCCGTGAAATTTGGCGGTGGCAATCGCTATGGTCTCATTGGGGCAAACGGATGCGGTAAGTCTACCTTCATGAAAATTTTGGGTGGAGAGCTTGAGCCTACCAGCGGTAATGTGAGCTTAGATCCTGGAGTCCGTTTGGGTAAATTGCGCCAAGATCAATTTGCTTATGAAGATGTGCGCGTACTAGATGTTGTCATGATGGGTCATGAGGAAATGTGGAAGGCCGCTGCTGAGCGTGATGCCATTTACGCCAACCCTGACGCAAACGATGAAGATTACATGAAGGCCGCTGAACTTGAAGGGAAGTATGCCGAGTACGGTGGCTATACCGCTGAAGCAAAAGCGGGTGAGTTGTTATTGGGAATTGGTATTCCCATTGAACAACACAATGGCCCAATGAGTAATGTGGCCCCTGGTTGGAAATTGCGTGTTCTTTTAGCACAAGCCTTATTTTCTGATCCTGATGTGTTGCTGCTAGATGAGCCAACCAACAACTTAGATATTCACTCGATTCATTGGCTCGAAGATATTTTGAATGACATTAAGAGCACCATCGTCATCATTTCACACGATCGCCACTTCCTTAACGAAGTTTGTACTCATATGGCCGATATGGACTTTGGTACCCTCAAGGTCTATCCAGGCAACTATGACTCCTACATGCTGGCTTCTGTACAGGCACGAACACAACAGCTGAGCTCTAACGTTAAAGCTAAAGAAAAAATTGCCGAATTACAGGCTTTCGTGGCCCGCTTCTCTGCAAACGCTTCTAAGGCACGTCAAGCTACTTCGCGTCAGCGTCAGTTAGAAAAGATTGAGATTGTTGAAGTCAAGCCTTCTTCACGTCAAAATCCATTCATTCGTTTTGAGACTGAGAAAAAATTGCACAACATGGCAGTAGAGTGCAATGGACTAACTAAAACCTATGACCGCACTATCTTTAAAAACTTCAAGCTCGGTGTCCGTGCAGGTGAAAAGATTGCGATCATCGGTCAGAACGGTGCTGGTAAAACAACCTTACTCAATTCTATTCTGAGTAAGCGTTTTGATGGTATTGCCGTGGATAGCGGTGATGTGAAGTGGGCTGAGAATGCCAAGGTTGGCGTCATGCCGCAAGACAATACTGAGATGTTCGCCAAAGACGAATTACTCATGGACTGGATGAATTGGTGGCGTAATACTGGCGATGACGATCAATCCATTCGAGGCACCTTAGGGCGCTTATTATTCTCTGGCGATGACATTGGTAAATCTGTCAAAGTTCTATCCGGTGGCGAAAAGGGCAGAATGATTTGGGGCAAACTCATGCTCCAAAAATATAACGTTCTCGCAATGGATGAGCCAACGAACCACATGGATATGGAGTCCATCGAAAGTTTACAGATTGCCCTAGAGAAATTTGATGGCACTTTGTTATTCGTATCGCATGACCGTGAATTTGTATCTGCATTAGCCAATCGCATCTTAGAGGTGAAGATGGATGGTACGGTTGTAGATTATTCGGGCACTTACGAAGAGTATTTACGTAGCCAAGCCTTGACGGGCTAAGGCCACACTAGGCAGGCTTGTCTTCTTGAGCTTGCCTTTGAAAGCGCTGCGCAGTGCCTTCAGCGCGAATGCGTTTCCATACTGTGGCCTTCTCTTCATCGGAGAGAAAAACCCAATTACTCACTTCATGTAAGGTGCGGCCACAGCCTTGGCAGATCTCGTCATAGAGAGTAGTGCAGACACCGATACAAGGAGAGTCTGATTCATCATCTCCAGTAGATAGAGAATGTGAGCCATCTAAGGCATTGGGTTTACTGTTTTCAGAATTCATATTTGTACTTTAGACGATTTCAAAGGACTGTGCTCTGCAAGTTCATCTACATAGGCGCCGATTCCCCGTTGCTCGCGTTCTAAAAAGTGCTTCACTGCCTTGGAAAATTGAGGGTCGGCAATGTAATGCGCCGACTGAATTGTTGTCGGTAAGAATCCTCTTGCCATTTTATGTTCCCCTTGAGCGCCTCCTTCAAAAGTCTCAATCTGTTGATCAATACAGTATTCAATTGCTTGGTAATAGGCTGTCTCAAAGTGAAGGCAGGGCACATGCTCAAGTGCACCCCAATATCTTCCATAAGCCTTGGAGATCGTACGATCAACAAATAGTAATGATGCTGCTATGGGCAAATCCCCCCGTTGAGCAAGAATCAAATGTAAATTTTCTGGCATACGCTTGCCAATTAATCTAAAAAAATCTTGATTCAAGTAGGGGCTGGAGTGATGCTCTATATAAGTGTTCTCATAGCATCGATAAAAAAAGGCCCAGTCTTCATCGTTAGCCAATTGACCAGGCACATGTCTGAACGAAATTCCCTCTCTACTAACCTTATCCCGTTCCTGGCGAATATTTTTTCTGCGCTTCATCGTGAGTGCAGCAAGAAACTGTTCAAAATTGATAAAGTTTTGGTTGTGCCAATGAAATTGCACCGAATCTCGCAACATAAAACCTTGATCCACCATGGCTTGGGTTTGCTCTCCTAATGGAAATAAGATATGAGCCGATGAGAGATGATTTTGTACAACCAGGGTTTTAAGGCCGGCGATGAGTTGTCTTTGAATCTGTGCCCCATCTTCCGCAGGTGAAAATAAGATTCTGGAACCTTGAACCGGCGTAAAGGGAATAGCACAGAGCGCTTTGGGGTAGTACTGCATTCCTTGCTGTTCATATGCTTGAGCCCAAGACCAGTCGAATACAAATTCTCCATAAGAGTGTTGCTTCAAATAGAGGGGCATTGCCCCAATCAGTTGTGCAGAGCGATATAAGGCTAGATGAGCGACTTGCCAGCCTGTATTCCCACCAACACAAACAGTTTCTTCAAGAGTACTTAAGAATTCGTGTTTTAGAAATGGGCTAGCACCAGGAGTG
>CANIMS010000061.1 GCA_947468785.1 Betaproteobacteria bacterium | reverse complement strand
ATGATAGGAGGGTGAAATCAATACCTTCCTTTCAACTGTCTACTATTACATGCCCTCATTGCAAAGCTAGTCACAGCCTTAAAATACCTCTAGGATCATCTTGTCACTTATATCGATGTCCCAGTTGCGAAATAATTTTAAAGCCCAAATCGGGTGATTGCTGCATATTCTGTAGCTTTGGCGATCTTGATTGCTCTAGTGCGGAGCAGAATTTAGCTGCTTGACCATCTCCTTTGAAGACTAATATATTAATAATATTAATATGTCATGAAAAATTTCATAAAATAGATATCATTCATTAGCTTTATTACATTCAGGGTAAATTTTGTTAGATCAATCAGTGGATTCAGTGATTACTTCTGCAGACTTAGTGGCAGCAGTTGATTTGGGATCTAATAGTTTTCGCCTGCTAGTTGCGCAAGTAGTAAACACTCCCTCTGGTACCCAGTTACGACCAATTGATACCTTAAGAGAAACCGTCCGATTGGCTGCTGGTTTAACTGACAATAAGGTATTGGATCATGATGCATATCAACGCGGCTTATCTGCTGTAAGTCGATTTGGTGAACGGATTAGAGGTTTTGATCCATCCAATGTTCGGGCCGTTGCCACTAATACTCTTCGAGTTGCCAAAAACTCCCGTAAATTCATAGAAGATGCACAAGAGGCTCTTGGTTTTCCTATTGAAGTGATTGCCGGCGTTGAGGAGGCTCGCTTAATATATATAGGTGCAGCACATGAAGTTCCCTCAGTGCAAGGGAATCGTCTTGTAGTCGACATCGGTGGCGGCTCAACAGAGTTCATCATTGGCAAAGGCTATGAGCCTAAGCTGATGGAAAGTCTCTATATTGGCTGTGTATCTCATAGCTTGCGTTTCTTCCCTAAAGGCAATATTGATAGCCATTCATTTAAAGAGGCAGAATTAGCGGCAAGACGTGAGATTCAGGTTATTTCTGGCGCATACCTTAAAAGCGGTTGGAATCAGGTCATTGGATCTTCAGGAACCGCTCGTGCACTGGCAGAGCTCATCTCCCAAAATGAATTCAATGGTCATGTCCATAGCGATGGACTAACCATGGGTCGGATTAATGCTGCAAGTGGACTCATTACTCGGGATGGACTCAAATCTCTCAAGAAACATTTACTGAAGTATGAACATGTTAATCAAGTTGAACTTATTGGCCTCAAGGATGATCGCCGCGCTGTATGGCCTGGTGGCCTAGCCATTATGTTGGCCGTATTTGATGAGCTTGGAATTGATTCAATGGAAGTAACCGATGCAGCATTACGTGTTGGAGTCTTATACGATCTGCTGGGAAGATCGCAACATCATGATATGCGTTATGTCACTGTAGAACAGTTTATGCAGCGCTATTCTGCAGATAGGGAGCAGGCAGCTAGAGTTGGAAATCTTGCAACAGAATTTCTAGCGCAATTACCCAATCCTGACAAAGAAAATAAAAAAGACAATATTGCTCTTTTGCAATGGGCGGCAAATCTTCATGAGATTGGCCTCTCAATATCCCATAATGGATATCATAAGCATTCAGCCTATATTGCTGGTAATGCAGATATGCCTGGTTTTTCTAAAAATGATCAAGCCAGGTTGGCTGCGCTTCTAATAGGCCATGCAGGTAAGTTAGGGAAGTTATCTAATAATCCCAGCTTCAATGATTGGAGAATGCTTTTTTGTCTTCGTCTTGCTCAGGTTTTATGTCGTGGTCGCAACGATAGTGACTTACCAAAAGTTAAAGTTTCTGAGCATGATGGATCCTTTTTGGTTAGTCTTTCTAAGGAGTGGGCTGAAGAACACCCACTAACTGAATTTAGCTTACAAAAAGAAGCAGCTGAATGGGAAAGAGTTGGCCGCTCTTATCAGCTTAGCCTCAAATAATCTATAAACCTAAGAAATGCTTTGCATAGCGCGGGTTAATTTCAGATAGGCGCAACATTGTTAGTAAATCTGCAGTATTAAAGTCTGGGTCCCATGCTGGAGCGCTACAGATTTTGGCTCCAAGTTTGAGGTAGCCTTTAATGAGTGGTGGCGCATCTACTTCTAGTCCGCCATTTAGCTTATCCAGGGGAAGGGCTAAACGTGGAAATGCATGAAACTCGGTTGGAGCCATTTGCTCATTAGTTAATGAGTTGTAGAGGCTAGCAGCATAATGCCCGCCATCAGCCATAGGAATACTGGCGCAGCCAAGCATGATTTCATAGCCATTTTTCTGCATATACTGGGCTAAGCCACTCCAAAGCGCCATAATGACAGCTCCAGAACGGTAGTCTTTGTGCACACATGATCTCCCCAGCTCTACTAGATTAGGTCTCAGATGATCTAAACGAGAGAGGTCGAATTCAGAATCTGAATAGAGGCGACCAATTTCCTGTGCTTTATGAGGTGGAAGTACGCGATAAGTACCCACTACTTTTAATGTGTCTTGGTCCCGAATTAACAAATGGTCACAATAGGGGTCAAATTCGTCAATATCGAGCCCATCACTATTTTGCAAAAGGGTTGCACCCATTTCTTCTGCAAAAACCTTATAACGCAGCCGCTGCGCCTCTTTAACCTCAATATCATTAGCTGCCCAGGTAATTTGAAAAGCTGCCTTTTTAGCCTTTACCTTGGCTACAGGCTTTACAGATGATGATTCTTCTGAAATCGATAGTTCTGCGCGCGCTTTAGTAGCGAATTTTTTACCAAATAATTTTTTAGCTAATTTTTTGGAGAGTTTCTTAAGAGTATCCTTCTTTGAGGAATGAATCTTGAGATCTTTTTTTCTTAAAAAGATATCGAAAGCACCTATTGGATTTGGAATATCAGACATAAGTTGCCTTTATAAATTAGATCGATGTTAAATATGATTGATTACATTTTTAATACAATAGGGATGCAAACAGCCGCCCATAGTAAAACTGCAATCATGAGAGCTAACATGACTGCTGCAGATCCGAAATCTTTTGCCCGTTTCGACAAATCATGATGCTCGAATGAAATTCGATCGATAGCCGCTTCAACACTTGAATTTAATAATTCCACTACTAGCACCATGATTAAAGAAGAGATCAATAAGGCTTTTTGTAAATAGTCAATTGGCATGAAGAGTGCCGCTGGAGTAAGTAAGACAAAAAGCGTCAATTCTTGCCTGAAGGCACTTTCTTCCATAAATGCATATACCAATCCACACCAAGAATTCTTAGCGGCATGCCATGCACGCGTAAACCCTTTATTCCCCTTATGGGGATTTTGATTAATATGGTATTTGGTATTCAAAATGGGTCTGCCTATTAAGCTAAAGCGGTGAGATGAACATCTGCTCTAGGAACGGGCTTTAAGTGAAATGCAAATTGCTCTGATGCAGCTCGCCATGAAAATTTCTCCGCATGGGCTCTAGCGTGCTCACGTGGAATCTTTAAAGCTTGCATACAGGCTTCGCGTAAGTCTTCATGCATAGCCCCAGCAGCAGAATTGCCAAGCACATCAATAGGGCCTGTAACGGGGTAAGCAGCTACAGGAGTACCACATGCCATCGCTTCGAGTAAAACGAGGCCAAAAGTATCTGTTTTGCTTGGAAATACAAATACATCAGCTGCCGCATAGACCTTCGCTAATTCATGTTGCTGCAGTACTCCAAGATAGTTAATTTCAGGATATTTTTCCCTGATTCCGGCCATCGCTGGACCATCACCAACGACCCATTTTGAACCAGGTAAATCTAATTCTAAAAAGGCGTTGATATTTTTCTCTATAGCAACTCTGCCTACATAGAGAAAAATTGGGTGAGCCGTATTCAATGCTTTGGACTCTTGCATCTTAAAGATTTCTAGATCAACACCTCGTGACCACAAAACTACATTTTGTAGACCATATTTTTCTAAGTCATCTTTAACTACAATGGTTGGAGCCATTACTGCCATCGAAGGACCATGGAACCAACGAATAAATGCATAGGTCATTCCAAGTGGAATACCTGTGCGAGCCTTAACGTATTCTGGAAAGCGTGTGTGATAGGCGGTTGAGAAGGGGAGTTTATTTTTTACTGCATAAGACCTAGCCGATAATCCAAGAGGTCCTTCGGTCGCGATATGCATGGCATCAGGAGCAAATGCCTTAATTCTTTTGGCCACTTCTTTGCCGGGAAAAAGCGATAGTGCAATATCGGGATAAGTTGGACAAGGGATTGATTTAAAGCCATTTGGCGTAATCATTTCTACTTCATGTCCCATTGCTATTAGCTCTGCCCGAGTTTGCTTCAGAGTTCTAACAACGCCATTGACCTGTGGATCCCAGGCATCGGTGATGATCATAATTTTCATAATGCAGCCTCTTTAATGAGTGTTTCAACAATAGGTTGGTAGGTAATCTCGGGGGTTTCGACAGGTTCGCCTTTAATATGGGGCCAATGAATAATCTTGAGTTCGCCTGTATGTGTTTCGACTAATGCTGTAAGGCTTTCAACCCAATCACCATCATTGCAATAGATCAAGCCATCGATTTCACGGATCTCAGCCTTATGTATATGTCCGCAGACAACACCATCGCAGCCTCGCAATCGAGCCTCTCTAGCCATAATGTGCTCAAAATCAGCTATGTAACTCACTGCATTTTTAACTTGGTGTTTTAAGTATTGAGATAGAGACCAATACTGCAAACCCATCTTTATTCGAAGCATATTGAAATATCGGTTGATATACAGAATGAAGGAGTAGAGGGTATCGCCAACATACGCCAACCATTTCGCATACTGCATTACGCCATCAAATAGGTCTCCATGGGTAACCCACAGTTTTTTCCCATCGGCAGTAATATGAATGACTTCCTCGACAACTTTTACATCACCAAAGGAAAGGCCAAAAAATTGGCGGGCACTTTCATCATGGTTACCTGGAACATAAATAACTTCAGTACCTTTGCGTGCTTTTCGTAGTAACTTTTGCACTACATCGTTATGTGCTTGTGGCCAGTAGAATGATTTTTTCAGTCTCCAACCATCAATAATGTCTCCAACTAGATAAAACTTATCTGCTTCATTGTGTTTTAGAAAGTCGAGAAGGTAGTTTGCCTGACACCCTGATGTTCCTAGGTGTACGTCTGAAATCCAGATAGCTCTGTAATGCATCATGAAACCGTATTAAGCACGGCCATTGTGAAATCATCATGACAGTTTCATGTCAGTTTTATGACGTTCAGTAAAACTTTCTAAATGATTTATATTTATTACCTATATGCAATCAAAGAAATCACAATCAGCGGCAAGAAGAAATAGTCTTACCAGACTTAGGCTTTGGATCGCTATTTGGATACATGTTTTGAATGGAGTTCTAATATTATGTTTGTTTTTTCCATTCATCTCTGCAAAGAGTAAATCTACTCATACAAGAAAATGGTCCAGTAAACTTCTCAATATTTTTGGCATTCAGCTAGAAGTATTCAATCAATCTATATTGCCGAATGCTCCGTACTTATTAGCGTCCAACCATATTTCATGGTTAGATATACATGCAATCAATACTTTCAAGCCGATACGTTTTGTGGCTAAGTCTGAAGTTGAGTCATGGCCAATTTTTGGTTGGATGGCCAAACAACTCGGCACTATTTTCATTAAGAGGGGGCATTCTAGAAATGCTGCTGAAGTTGTAAAGCAGATGACTCAGATACTGAAAACCGATTCCATTTGTATCTTTCCCGAAGGAACATCCACCGAAGGAATTAGCGTTAAACCATTTAAAGCCAACCTTTTTGAATCAGCGGTAATGAGCGATTCACCAGTCTACAGCCTTGCAATCCAATATTTCGATATCAGTACTGGGTTACGTTCTGATGTTGCTGCCTTTGTTGGCGATATGGGACTACTGGAATCGATGTCTAAGATATTGAACCATCGAAAATTACGAATTGAACTTAGATTTTTATCACCATCTGAGGCCATGCCAAAGCCCTCAAGAGATCGAAAATGGTTAGCAATGCATAGTCAAGAGCAAATATCACTTGTTTTGAGTTCTTAATGAACCTTGTAATAAAACTGTCATATCTTTGAGTTAAATATTATGATTAGTTAATGGATTCAATATGAGCTCAAAACACAAAGAGATGGCTGAGTGGTACCGCCGTGCACAGATAGAAATACTGGATAGCATGGATGAAGAGCTCGAGATGGAGCTTGACGACGATCGCCTATCTCCAGATGGTGACAGTAAGTCTCAGATACCGCGTAATATTTACTTTAAAGAATTATTTCGACTTCAAGGTGAGTTAGTTAAGCTGCAAGATTGGGTTGTTACCAATAAGATGAAAGTGGCCGTTCTTTTTGAAGGTCGTGATTCTGCAGGTAAGGGCGGGGCAATCAAGCGTATTACTCAACGCCTCAATCCACGTGTTTGTAAAGTTGTAGCACTGCCAGCACCAAACGAGCGCGAGAAAACCCAATGGTATTTTCAGCGCTATATTTCTCAATTACCTGCCGGTGGTGAAATCGCACTATTTGATCGGAGCTGGTACAACCGAGCAGGTGTTGAAAAGGTCATGGGCTTTTGCACCAATCAAGAGTATGAGGAATTTCTAAGGACAGTACCTGATCTAGAGCGCATGATGATTAATTCGGGGATCATCCTCATTAAGTATTGGTTCTCAATCTCAGATGATGAGCAATACAACCGTTTTATGATGCGTATTCATGATCCACTCAAACAGTGGAAACTTAGCCCTATGGATCTTGAGGCTCGTCGCTTATGGGAAGCGTATACCAAAGCCAAAGAGACTATGCTTGAGCGTACACACATTCCGGAAGCACCTTGGTGGGTCGTAGCAGCTAATGACAAAAAGAAAGCGCGCCTGAACTGCATCACACACCTACTTAGCCAAATACCCTATCAAGAAATTGACCACCCAGTCATTTCATTGCCAGCGAGGGTCCACAACCCAGACTATCTCCGTGGACCAGTGCCTCCAAAAATGTATGTACCAGAGGTCTATTAGTTAAAACGTACCCCTTAGACCAACCATGAAGCTACGACCTGGTTGGGGTGCGAAGAGTCGGACTGCCATCGGTGTAGTGGCATAGCGAATCTGCTGGTTCAAGAGATTCTTCATATTTAAATAGACTGTCCAGTTCACATTCTTGACTCTTTCTGTATAGGAGAGCCCAGCATTCACTAGGTTATAACTAGGAGCAGGACCCACTTCCCAGGATGCTAAGCGATTTTGCTGATAACTATAGATATAACTCGCATTTGCTAGCCAACCATTGCGTTGATGAGCAATTTCAGCGCCAAGCCTAGGTGCTGGCTGTAATGGTAGGTTTCCGCCTGCATCAAAGCTTCCCTGGGATGCATCACCAAATACACGGCCTGCTAAGCCGGTTTGGTTCCAGTTATAGGAGAGTTCACCTTCAACTCCTTTGATTGTTGCTGCGGCTTGCTGAACAGTTACTACGGAGAAATTTTCATATGTCGGGACATAAAGACCGGTGTAATAGCCGTAGATGTAATTATTAAATCGATTAGCGTATACGCTAGCTTTCCCGCGCATCAAACCACTTGTTTTTTGAATATTGAACTCTAAATTATGCGAAGTCTCTTTGCTGAGATTGGGATTGCCAATATCAAATGTTGCAGTAGATTCATGAGCTCCATAAGAATAGAGTTCTTGTGCGCTAGGAGCCCTTTGCGAGACAGTGTAGGCAAGTCCAATACCATGACCCCTCATAAAATTCCATAATCCCCCGGCAGAATAAGACATTAAATTGAATTGACGGTTCTGTAAGGCAATAGATGGAGTTGATGCACCGTTGTCCATAGTTTGCTGCTCAAGAACTGTTCCCGTATTGGGATTTTGAAAAACGGTGTTGTAACGCAGACCCAAATTTCCTTGCAATGGCCCCCATTTACCTTCTTCAACCCAGAATAAGGCGTTGGAATTGGTTTTAGTTTGAGGAACAATTGCATAGCTACCGGTCCCCACCTCCGTAGCATTCAGAGAGGCTGCGGTGACTTGTGCGCCAAAAGTTCCTTTCCATCCCAGTATGGGTTTGTGAGCCAACTCTAGACGCGCCTCATTGGCTATATTTTTCCAAACGGATGCTGCCTCACCGCTATTGGCAAATTCTGTATGGTTGTAGTTAGAATTTGCGGCGCTGAATTTAAATGACGTGAATCCTTCAAACGGATCACGTGTTTGATGTTGAAAATCGTAACGATTTTGAGATTGGTTAATAAATCCACCCTCGGGGGTAGGTATTCCGTAGTTATTGTTCAAGCGTTCAACTGATACACCTGTATATGCTGAACTTCCAAGATAAGAAATGCCAGCACCAATAT
>CANIMS010000060.1 GCA_947468785.1 Betaproteobacteria bacterium | reverse complement strand
ACGCCCTCTATGAGCGAGGTAAGTTGCTTTCTAAGCAGGCTTTATGCGGCACCTGTCATTTGCCAAACTATGTTGGTAGAGAGCAAATGCCAAGACTAGCAGGGCAACGAGAAGATTATTTACTACATTCCATGCGCCAATTTAGGAATAACACCGCTACTGGACGCGATACGATCATGGCTGCTTCTCTCCACGGTATGAATGATGATGACCTCAAAGCGATAGCGCACTATTTAGCGCTGACAAAATAAAACCACCCTGAGGTGGCTTTATTTGAAGAGTCGTAAGTCTAGTAGGTTTTATAAGATAAGTACTTTCCAGATAACACCACCTGAACTCGATCCCCTTTAGGGTCTGGCTCACGCTGAATATCCATTGAGAAGTCAATCGCACTCATAATGCCGTCACCAAATTCTTCATGGATTAATTCTTTAATGGTGGTTCCATATACGCTGACAATTTCATACCAGCGATAGATCAATGGATCTGTTGGTACGGCTGTTGGTAATGAACCCTTGTATGGAACGATTTGCAGCCAAGCCATTTCCTCATCGGTCAAATCAAATAGCTTTCCTGCAGCTTCAGCCTGCGCTTTAGTAAAGGTCATTTGACCTAAACAGCCTGCCGTCACCCACTCTTTTGACTCACCAATGGCTTTGGCGATATCACTCCATTTCATGCCTTTACGCACTTTTGCTTCAATGATTTTTTGTGTAACTACTGAACGATCCATCTTTTTCTCCTTATTTACAGTTTTAATTTATTGAGTAACTGGGGTTTGTAGGCCAGGGCACACCAATACCGGCTGGTAGCCTCCCAGTTCTCCAGCAGAACCTTTCGCTTGTAAATCCTTTGAACGATTCACTAAAAAATCAACTAAATGGTTTCTCATCGGGTAATACATCGGATCATGATGCAAACTTGCGCGCTTTCGATTCTTGGGCAAAGTATTGATAACAATTTCAGCAATGCGTGCATTAGGTCCGTTGCTCATCAGCATAATTTTGTCAGCCAATAAAACAGCCTCATCCACATCATGAGTAATCATAAAAACGGTTTGTTGAGTCTCACTACAAATCTTTAGCAATTCGTCCTGAATGACTCCTCTTGTGAGGGCATCAAGAGCTCCAAAAGGCTCATCTAGTAGCAACATTTTTGGCTCAATTGCAAATGCTCTAGCAATGCCAACCCTTTGTTTCATGCCACCAGATAATTCAGATGGTTTTTTGTTTTCTGCATTTACCAATCCCACCATAGCTAAATATTTTTTAGAATGCTCTTTAATTTTTTCCTTTGACCAATCTGGGTATTTGGACTTCACTGCGAAAGCGACGTTCTGTAAGGTAGTCATCCAAGGCATTAAGGCATGACCCTGAAACACCACGCCCCGATCTAGGCTGGGACCCTTAATTTCACGACCAGTCATATAGGCATATCCGCCAGTAGCATCTTCAAGCCCCGCTAGAACATTCAGGATAGTGGTCTTGCCACACCCAGAATGTCCAATAATGCAAACAAACTCGCCTTTCTCAATCTCAAAGTTAATGCCCTCAAATACGGGGGGCGCATCAAGTTTGTAAGACTTACTGAGATTTTCAACTTTTAAGAATGTATTTTCAGTCTGCATAGGAAACCGCCTTCTGCAATTTAGCAAATGCCGTGTCTAGCAACATACCTACAATGCCGATCATGACAATTGCAAAAATGACGCTAGATATAGCCAAGTTATTCCATTCGTTCCAGAGAAAATAGCCGATCCCTGTTCCGCCAACCAGCATTTCAGCTGCCACAATGACTAACCATGCAATGCCCATTGAGATGCGCATGCCAGTCAAAATAGTTGGTGCTGCTGCAGGCAAAATGACTAAGAACGCCTTACGCAAGGGGGAAACCTCTAGCGTCTTGGTCACATTCAATAACTCCTTGCGAACATTCGCAACTCCAAAAGCGGTATTCAATAACATTGGCCACACAGAGCAGATGAAGATCACAAAAATGCCAGAGATCGAGGAATCCTTGATCGTATAGAGCGCAATCGGCATCCATGCTAATGGTGATATCGGCTTAAGTACCTGAATGAACGGGTTAAATGCCTCATAAGCTAATGGGGACATACCAATCAAGAATCCAAAAGGAATGGCCACTAACATCGCCAACAAAAATCCCAAACCAACACGCGCTAATGAATATGCCAACTGAATACCGACACCCTTATCATTTGGCCCATTATCGTAAAACGGATGTGAAAGTTGCTTATAGAAAGTCTCGCCCATTTGAGTCAGCGAAGGAAATCCTGATTTTTGTGCAGTTTCACCACCGCTACTTTGACCCATTAGTGCTTGGTACTCGCTAGATCCAGAAGCGGTCACTTGGTTAACAAGCACTTTCGGCACTGTAGAGATATGCCAAATTAATAAAGCTACAAGCAAGATCAGTAGTGAAAGGATTGCGCCTTTTACTTTGATAGATAATTTTTTCATGAATGACCTTGCTTAAGCCTTACTAGCAGGGAAAGATTTCAGGTATGCCACGGGCTGACTAGGATCAAATTCTTTGCCCATGATCTTGTCCTTTTTATAGCCCGTCTTAGCCAAGGGCGGAACAGCAATGCCTGTCTCGCCCATATACTTCTTAGCATCAGTCAGTAGAAATACTTTTTCAGAGATATCCTTGTAATTCACGTCCCCTTTAACGTAACCCCAACGCTGCATTTGAGTCAGCATCCAAGTAGCCATGGAATACCAAGGAATAGGATTGAAATCAATCCGATCAGGAACGTTTTGAACGTTACCCAATCCATCTGCAAACTTACCCGTGAGAACTTGCATTACTACCGTCTCAGGCTGGTTGAGATAATTAGGAGCAGAGATCACTTTAGCAATCAAAGGTCTGTTATTTGGATCGCGAGCCATCGTAGAGGCATTGAGCACGGCACGATACAAGGCTGCAAATGTATTTGGATTCTTCTTGATAAATTCTTCAGAAGTTCCAAATGCACAGCAAGGGTGCCCATCCCAAATTTGTTTCGTCAGGATATGAATAAAGCCCACTTCATCATAGACTGCACGCTGATTAAATGGATCAGGCCCTAAGAAACCATCAATATTGCCTGCACGTAAGTTGGCAACCATTTCTGGTGGAGGCGTGACACGAATCTGAATATCTTTATCAGGATCCAAACCAGCTTGGGCAACGTAATAGCGTAACAAGAAGTTATGCATGGAATATTCAAATGGAACAGCAAACTTCATGCCCTTCCAGTTTTTAGGATCACGATTATCTTTGTGCTTATTGGCCAGAGTAATTGCCTGACCATTCACGTTCTGAATGGTAGCGACACGCATTTGACTAGGATCAGATCCCAAGCCCATTGACATTGATAAGGGCATCGGTGAGAGGAAATGCGATGCATCATGTTCTTTGTTCAACATCTTGTCCCGTATCAAGGCCCAACCAGCGGTCTTATTCAGAGTGACATTCAGGCCCTGCTTCTTATAAAACCCTAAAGGATCCGACATGATTAATGGGGTTGCACAGGTAATGGCAATAAAGCCAATCTTTAAATCGGGTTTTTCTAATGGCGCCTTTTCTTGTGCCATCGCTTGCAAAGATCCTATCGGCAAGAAACCGGATAACGCACTCATTGCTCCACCGGCACCAACTGCTTTTAAAAATGCGCGTCTACGATCCTCTTGCGGAAATAAGGCTTTAACAAGGCTAGCCTCAACAAAATCAGCGCTGGCTTTTTCCTCGTCAATCTTTGCAGATAAGTCCAGCGCATGATCGGCATCAGATGCATGCCGGCCACAACTGCAGCGACTGCTAAATAAAGGTCTATCAGGATCAAAAGGGCGGTATGAATTCATTTGTATCTCCAGTTAGTTTTAATAAGTCGATTCAAATCTCAAAAATCTATGCCCTATTGTTATCAAGCGAACTTCATGAGTAGATGAATAGATGCACCAAAGCCTGCAGAGTATTTTTTAAATGCACCAAATAAGTGAACATCAATTTTTGTAGTCAAAAATGATGAAAACCCAGTTTAAAAAGCTCTAATACAAAATCAGCGCTTGATAAGGCCTTCAAAAATCGCCCCAAAAGAGTGCGCGATCGCACTCTTAATCCTCTAGGAGTGTTGATCTAATGATTAAGCTTGCCCATTAATAGCACCTCACTCAAATCAGAAAGTATTAGCAAATCATGGAACAGAAATTACCGCTACCACCATTTACTAAAGAGACTGCCATTCAAAAGATTCGCATGGCTGAAGATGCATGGAATACGCGTGATCCTGAAAAAGTTTCTTTGGTCTATACCGAAGATACGATCTGGCGCAATCGCGCTGAATTTCCTAGAGGGCGCGAACAGGTTAAGGAATTTTTGCGCCGCAAGTGGGCTAAAGAATTAGATTACCGACTGATTAAAGAGCTTTGGGCATTTACCGAAAATCGTATAGCAGTGCGGTTTGCCTATGAATGTCATGATGACTCTGGTAATTGGACGCGTAGCTTTGGTAATGAAAATTGGGAATTTAATGAAAATGGTTTCATGATGCGTCGCTTTGCAAGCATTAATGATTTACCGATTCAAGAGTCAGAGAGAAAATTCTTTTGGCCCTTGGGCAGAAGACCGGATGATCACCCTTCCCTGAGTGACTTTGCTTTTTAATACACCAAGCAAAGTACCGTATACCTTATTTACTTGTCCCAAAGGCTCCAGTCTAGGGATGGGGGCGAAGGTTGCGTCCAAGACACAGGGTATTTTACCGAGCCCACTCCTAGTCGACTCCAAATATAAGCAACGACAAAGATAATGGAGACGCCAGATAAGACCGATATTCCCAGATGAATAAAGTCAGCATGTCCATGGATCATGATCAGGGGGTTTGCTCCAGCGGGGGGATGGACACATCGCACCAATAATAAGACAGCAATCGTCACCACTACCGCAAGCACATAAACCCAAAAAGCATCTCCGAATAATCGGTAGGCAATGATCCCGATAAGAGCGCTAATTAGATGGGCACCGAAGACTGCTCTCGGTTGTGCAGCTGGTGCCGAAGTCATCACAAATAGAAATAAAGCTGTTCCACCTAAGGATGCCAACATCAGTGGAGAAAAAACATTCGTAGCCCATAAAGCCAAACTAATCGCTACTGAAGAGCCTAGCAAAACCCATAACAAACGTAACAGTAAAATTTTCAAACGACCTGGTCTTCTTCTATGATTGCCCAAGTGCTATCGCCTAATTTTTTAACGGGCATCAAATAATTCCAGCCATCCGGAATTCCACAACTCCATTCCTTGGGGCCATTCTGGATCAAAACATTGGTTTGATTACGCTCATCGTAATAGAGGTGGTAAATTTTTCCGTGAATAGGATTAAAACCGAATTTAGCGCAATGAACCATTTCGGTTGCATCTAATCTGGCTTGCAAGGCTCTAGCCTGCTTCATGAGCACTTCAGCCTGCTCCATGATGCGGTCATACTCTAATTTGGCGTTCTGTCTTGCAACATTAACAGCCTTATCTTTTTCTTCAACCACCTTAATAGGAGCGAAAACAGGAGCGCCAACCTCCATCGGGTATTCAATACCAGCATGTCTTGCTGGATCTTTATCTTCTATTCTCACTTTGACTCCTAATTCCTCAATAAACAACGTAATCTTTTTAAGCCTGCGCCTTTTGATCTTTGACCTTAACTAGCCACAAAGCTCCTGGTCCAAATACCCTAGAAATGGCATGTCGATTATTAGCAAAAAAACGGTAGCCCATCTTTAAAATAGGTTGCAATGATTTTCTAGAAAAAATCCAAGCCAATGTTGCTAAATCTGCCCTGCGATAGGCTTCTGGAAAAACGGTTACACCATTAATCAGAGTACCATCTGCATATTGTCCATACATCGCTGCTAAAGCCTCATCGCACGACACCCCGACTTTTAGAGGGTCATAAGCTTCAGAATTGATATCTACAAAATCCAGCAAGTGCTTCTGATTACGGCCAGATAGAAACAGAATCTCCGCCTGGCACAATGGGCAGGCACCATCATAAAAAAGGGTTAATTTTTGAAGATTCTTAGGCATTGTGTAATTTTAAGACTTATTCAATAAACTAGCTGAAGACTTCTCACACTCTAAAAGACCCCATGACATTGCTATCTAAACCCTATCGCGCGCTCGTTATTGGCTCTTCTGGCACGATTGGCTCAGCTTTTATGACATTGCTTCAAGAAAATCCCGGCTGCTCAGAAGTGGTGGGCTTAAGTCGACAATCTACTCACCCGATTGACTATCATGATCTAGATTCGATTGAAGCGGCAGCTAATGCTCTCTCTTTGAGCACGCCTTTTCAGTTAATTATCAACACCATTGGTGTCTTACACACAAGCAACTGGATGCCAGAAAAACGCTTGGAAGACCTCAATGCCGATCAACTTTCTGAGCTAATCAAAATTAATGCAGTCGGACCGGCTTTAACCATCAAATGGTTTTCTAAACTATTGGATCCCCAAAATAGCGTGATGGCTACTCTCTCCGCAAAAGTGGGCAGCATTGAAGATAACCGTCTTGGTGGTTGGTATAGCTATCGTGCATCGAAGGCGGCATTAAATATGCTGATTAAAACTGCTGCGATTGAGCTTGCCCGGACAAAACCCAATACAGCACTCATTGCCTTACATCCAGGCACTGTTAACTCCAATTTATCTAAACCCTTTCGAGGAGAGCAAATTGGCAGACCGCCATTGGATGCTGCAAGCGATATGCTGAAGGTACTTGAAAGCCTCAGCAAGGAAGACTCGGGCAGTTTTATTTCGTATTCAGGAGAGCGCTTGCCCTGGTGAATGAACTCATTGACGAGTTTAAGCTTGAGAACCCTTTTTTCTACAAGCTTCAGAACAATATTTCACTGTCTCCCAGTTTTTAGCCCAAGATTTTCTCCAGGTCATCTCCCTTTGACACACAACACAGATCTTGCTCGGCAAATACGCTTTATTGCCTTTGAAGGATGCTTGCTTGTTGCCCATTAAAGATCATCCAAATGATTCAATAGCTTTTTTGCATGTTCCTGAATGGCTGCTTGATCACCATCACTAATTTTCTTCAAATTCGCAGTCATTAATCGGGTTCGAGGACTTTTCTCAAACTGCTGACGATGATTGATTAGAAAATTCCAATACAAAGTAGTCACAGGACAGGCAGAATCCCCAAAACGTACCTCAGGCTTGTACTGGCACTGATTGCAGTAGTTACTCATGCGCTTGATGTAGGCACCACTGGCGATATAGGGCTTACTGGTAAAGCGCCCGCCATTAGCAAATAAGGCCATTCCTGCTGTATTAGGCAGCTCTACCCACTCAATTGCATCAACATAGACTGCCAAATACCATTCACATACTGCACTCGGAAGAATTTCAGCTAATAAAGCAAAATTACCCGTCACCATTAGGCGCTGAATATGGTGCGCATATCCATAGCGCATTGTCTGGCCGATAGCATCTTTCATACAGGCCATACCGGTATCACCGGACCAATACCACTTGGGCAGAGCACGTTGATGATCATAGTAATTATCAAGCGCCATTTGGGGCATATCCAGGTAATACATTCCTCGCACAAATTCTCGCCATCCCAGAATTTGCCGAATGAAACCTTCAATACTAGATAGCTCTAGTGAATATTTTTTCCATGCGCGTAAAACTGAGCTAATGACCTCTCTTGGATTGATTAACTTGAGATTAAGGGAGCTAGATAGAATGGAATGCCAGCCAAATGGCGTATCAGTCCACATGGCATCCTGATAGGTACCAAAGTTACGCAATCGATATTCGACAAAACACTCTAAAGCTTCTAAGGCTTGTTCTCGAGTGACGGGCCAATTAAAGTCGCTCAAAGAACCAGGATGATCTTGATAGGTAGATCCAACATAATCAAGTACTTCTTTAGTGATGTCATCCACAGCAAATGCCGCGGGAGGATCCATCATTCCAGGACCCTTTTTGGGATAAGGCTTGCGATTATCTTGATCAAAATTCCATTGGCCGCCCTCAGGATTACCATCACCATCAAGCAAGATATTGTGCCGCTTACGCATTAAGCGATAAAAGTATTCAAGGCGAATTTCTTTTTTATCCGCTACCCAATCCTTAAATTCTTGAGGAGTGCAATAAAAATGTTCATCCTCACGAATCTGTAGATCTACTTTTAGCTCTACTGCCAATGCTTCAATTGACTGCCTGATGCGCCACTCCCCAGGCTCTATACAAACAAGATGAGTAACTTTCTTACTCAACATCTCTTGTCTTAAAACATCAATCATTGGCAAAGAGGATT
>CANIMS010000059.1 GCA_947468785.1 Betaproteobacteria bacterium | reverse complement strand
GACGCGCAGCAGGGGCAGGGCTACCGCATCATCTTTGTCCACGTGCCCGTGTCACAGATGTCAATGCTGATCTATGTGGTCATGGCCGCTTGGGCGGGCTTGGGCCTGGCGTTCAACACCCGCTTGTCGGCCATGATGGCCTCGGCTCTGGCACCCACGGGCGCTTTGTTCACTTTTTTGTCGCTGGTCACAGGCTCTTTATGGGGCAAGCCCATGTGGGGCACTTGGTGGGTATGGGATGCGCGCTTAACTTCAGAATTAATCCTCCTCTTCTTATATCTTGGATTTATCGCTTTGCAGGCCTCAATTGACAATGCTCGCCGCGCCGATAAGGCAGGGGCAATCTTGGCCTTAGTTGGCGTGGTTAATGTACCGATCATTTATTTTTCAGTGAAATGGTGGAATACCTTGCATCAAGGCGCATCTGTTTCTTTGACGAAAGCTCCCGCCATGGCTCAGACCATGCTCTGGGGAATGTTGTTAATGGCTTTATGCTTGTGGATGTACTCAATCGCAGTAGGGTTAATGCGTGTGCGCGCCATCATTTTGGAGCGTGAGGCTCATACTGATTGGGTTAAGCAACTAAATGAGGTTAAGTGTTGATGTGGAATAGTCCTGCAGAATTTTTTGAAATGGGGGGTTATGCCCTCTATGTCTGGTGCAGCTTTGGGATGTGTGCATTGGTGTTTTTGATTGAGCCCTTAACCGTTCGAGCACGTCATAAAGCGATTGTGCATAGACTGCAACGCGAAGTCATGGCAGAGCAGTTTGATCATAAGGGTCAACAGTGAAACCAAGGCAGAAGCGAATTGCGATAATTGTTGGCGCACTCATTGCCGTTGGTTTAGCCGTAGTGCTAATCTTGAATGCGCTAAATAGTAACATCGCCTTATATGTCACCCCTAGTGACGTTGCTGCTGGGAAGTCGCCTAGTGGCCAGGCCTTTCGCATTGGGGGCATGGTTAAGGATGGCTCAATTAAGCGTGATGGCTTAACGGTACATTTTGTGATTACCGATATGGTGAAAGATATTCCCGTTGCTTACACGGGCATTCTTCCAGATTTGTTTAAAGAGGGTAAGGGCGCTGTGATTCAAGGTCGCCTTGACCCAAAAGGTCAATTTATTGCTAGTGAAGTTCTGGCGAAACATGATGAAAACTATATGCCACCAGAGGCCAAGCATGCTTTAGAGCAGGCTCAAAAGAATGGAAGTAAATAATGATTCCTGAGTTTGGACACTATGCATTAATTCTGGCTTTATGTGTCGCCATCATTCAGGGTGTGCTGCCATTGCTTGGCGCTCACCAAGGGCGGCGTGAATGGATTCTATTAGCTAGACCAGCAGCCCAATCTGTTTTCCTGTTACTAGCAATTGCTTTCTTTAACTTGGGGTGGAGTTTCTATACCAATGATTTTTCCGTCCTTTATGTTGCTGAGCACTCCAACTCTCAGATGCCGCTGATTTATCGCTTAGGTGCGGTGTGGGGTGGTCATGAAGGCTCCTTATTGCTATGGGTTTTCTTGTTATCCACTTGGACATTTTTAGTTGCGCAACTCTCCAAGTCTCTGGATGAGTTCATGGTAGCGCGTGTGATTGGTGTCTTGGGTTTAGTGCTCACAGGTCTTTTATTATTTGTTCTACTGACCTCGAATCCTTTTGAAAGACTGTTGCCAGCTGCGCAAGATGGTCGCTCTTTAAATCCCCTGTTACAAGATCCTGGCCTGGTATTTCATCCACCAATGTTATACATGGGCTATGTGGGCTTCTCAGTAGCCTTTGCATTTGCGATTGCTTCTTTATTATCCGGTCGATTAGATGCTGCATGGGCGCGCTGGTCGCGTCCCTGGACAACAGCAGCGTGGGTATTTCTGACTCTCGGTATTGCGTTGGGGTCTTGGTGGGCTTATTACGAATTGGGTTGGGGCGGTTGGTGGTTCTGGGATCCCGTTGAGAATGCATCCTTCATACCTTGGTTAGTTGGCACTGCCTTACTTCATTCCTTAGCAGTGACCGAGAAGCGTGGTGGCTTTAAGAGTTGGACCGTTTTATTGGCGATTACTGCGTTTTCACTTTCACTTCTAGGGACATTCTTAGTTCGCTCTGGAGTACTCACTTCGGTTCATGCTTTTGCTACCGACCCTAAGCGCGGAATCTTCATTTTGATTTTCTTAGTATTGGTAGTGGGTTCATCTCTAGTCCTCTATGCTTGGCGTGCTCCCAAAAGTACGCTTGGCGGTAAGTTCAGCTTAACTTCCCGTGAAACCTTTATTTTGCTTGGCAATGTATTTTTAGTGGTATCAGCCGCCTCAGTCTTGCTAGGTACGCTTTATCCCTTGTTGATTGATGCATTGCATCTTGGAAAGATCTCAGTAGGGCCCCCTTACTTCAATAGTGTCTTTGTACCCATCATGGTTCCTCTATTGGTATTAATGGGTATTGGACCTTGGACTAGCTGGAAAAACTCAGACTTGTTGGCTGTTATCAAGCGCTTATGGATCGCAGCATTGGTTGCGGTAATTGCTGCCGCTTCGATTCCATTTGTAATGGGAGAATTTACTTGGCTTAGTAGCCTTGGTTTCTTATTGGCTTTCTGGGTGATTGCTTCTGGGGTCATGCAAATCATCCGCCAAGCAAAAATCGGTAATGCAACACGTTCTTTCATGGGTATGCAATGCGCGCATTTTGGAATAACGGTATTCGTGATTGGTGTGACTATGGTGGGCGCCTATCAAGAAGAAAAAGATGTGCGCATGCTCGCCGGTGAAAGTGTGACCGTTGGGGGTTATCAGATTCAGTTACAAGGTGTCAGCGCAGTCCCTGGCCCAAACTACAAGGCGATGCAAGGTACATTTTTGCTAAGTCGTAATGGGACTTTAGAAGCCACCATGTACCCAGAAAAGCGTAGCTATTTCTCTTCTACGATGCCGATGACAGAAGCAGCAATTAACGTTGGCCTTACTCGAGATATTTATGTTTCTTTGGGCGAAGAATTGGATGATAAGGCGTGGGCCGTGAGGGTCTATTACAAGCCTTTTGTCGATTGGATTTGGGCTGGATGTTTATTGATGGGTTTAGGTGGAGTATTGGCAATGTCCGATAAACGCTACCGCATGAAGTTGCGCAAGGCTGCGGCATGAAAGCCAAGTTTTTAATTCCGCTTCTATTGTTTATCATTCTGGTGGGATTTTTGGCAGTGGGTCTTAATCGTGATCCACAAGAAATACCCTCCCCTTTGGTGGGTAAGCAAGCGCCTGCTTTTGAATTACCTCAATTGGCTGACCCCAAGAAAAATTTTTCCCCTGAGAGTATGAAAGGACAGCCCTGGATCCTGAATGTATGGGCTTCTTGGTGTGCTGCTTGTCGCGAGGAGCATCCTGTTCTTGTTGAGTTAGGTAAATTACAGGTAGCACCTATTATTGGATTGGATTACAAAGACAAGCGCGAAGATGCGATGACTATGCTAGCGCTCCAAGGTAATCCTTATCTTTTATCGGCCTTTGATGCCAATGGTCGGGTGGGGATTGATTATGGTGTTTATGGTGTTCCAGAAACTTATGTGATTGATAAGGCTGGTGTAATTCGGTTTAAGCATATTGGCCCGATCACAATGGCAGTTCTGAATCAGAAAATACTTCCCTTATTGGGCGAGCTTAAGTAATGCCTAAAAGAATTTTCTCGTCCTTCATCCTTGCTTTAGTAACTATGGCTTTGCTAAATCCAACCTTTGCTAAGGATGCAGTGCCGCTAGCGGATGATCCGGTTACTGAGCAGCGCCTCATTGTGATTTCTGAAGAGATGCGTTGTCTAGTTTGTCAGAATGAGTCTCTCGCAGGCTCGCGCTCTGATTTAGCGAATGACTTACGTCGAGAGATTCGGATTTTGATTAAAGAAGGTAAGACTGACGATCAAATTCGGAGCTTTATGGTTGAGCGTTATGGTGATTTTGTTTTGTATCGCCCGCCCGTTAAGCCTATTACTTGGTTGCTCTGGATAGGCCCCTTTGTGATTTTGCTCGGGGGCATTATTGGCTTGATAGTCTATCTGCGTCGCAGAAATCAAGGCATGCCCAGTACTACGCTATCGGCAGAAGACAATCGCCGTATTGATGCCTTGCTCAAGGACGCAAAATCCAGTTCAACAGAAAATCTACATGACTAGCTTTTTTATACCAGCCATCCTCTTATTGATCTTAGTCTTGGTGTTACTGCTACGCCCATTCTTTTTTCCTGCGAGAGATTTGGCCACTTCGCGTCGCCAGATGAATGCAGCCATTTATCAGGAAGAGCTAGATAAGCTCGAGGCAGATCGACTATCAGGCTCTGTCGATAGCGCAAGCTATGAGCAGGCTCATGCAGAAATGCGTCAGCGTCTTTTTCAGGATACTGATGAGGCGGATGACCTATCAGTTTTAGGTTCCCCTAAGAAAACCATTATTGGAATTTGTATCTTCATAGTGATACTTTCAGCAGGTCTTTACTTTAGCCTGGGTGATGCCTTCCGAATTGCCGAGAGAAATGATGAAAAGCCGATGAGTCAGGAGGCTGTTGAAAAAATGGTTTCTGAATTTGCTGGCAAGATGGAAAAAGAGCCAGACAATCTCAAAGGTTGGGCTATGTTGGCGCGCTCCTATCGAATCTTGGGCCGAAATCTTGATGCTGAAAAAGCCTATGCTCGCGCAGGATCTTTTGTGGATGCGGATCCTCAATTATTAGCGGACTATGCCGATGTATTGGCGGCCAACGCAAATGGTAGTTTTACTGGCAAGCCACTACAGCTAATCAAGAAAGCATTGGCACTAGACCCTAATAACTTACTAGCCTTATGGCTTTCTGGAACTGCAGATTTTAATGCGCAGAACTATAAAGCAGCAGTGCAGTCTTGGGAAAAACTAGCGAAGCAATTGCCTTTAGAGTCTGAGGAGGCTCGTACGATTGCTGCCTCTATTGCCGAGGCGCGGAGCAAGGGAGGTCTCGCTCCAGCTAAATCACCAGTGATAAGTAATCAAGGCGTTAGTGGTCAAGTGGATATTAGCCCTGAATTAAAGTCTAAGATCAAGTCAGGTGATACTTTGATGGTGATTGCTCGTAAGCCGGGTGAGCGGATGCCAGTAGCAGTCCTTAAAACCGCAGTAACTGCATTTCCTATGAGTTTCGTTTTAAATGATGCCTTAGCAATGAGTCCCAATGCCCTGATATCTCAACTACCAGAAGTCTTGCTAGAAGTACGAATCTCCAAAACGGGGATGGCTATGCCGGAGGCTGGCGACTTGATATCTGAGTCTCAAACGATCAAAGTGGGCACAACAAATGCCCGCTTAATGATCGATCAAGTTAGGCCTTAGCTAACCCAATTCGATCTTTTTGACCCATTGGAGCGCAGGTGGCCTTCAATATATTCGAATAAATTCATCCTATTGCTGATTTTTGAGCTAGGGGCATAATAGTAAAAAACAAGCAGATTTTTTATGAACTTCAATCGCAAAAATATCTATAACCCTCTATCGATCAGCCTCGCCTTTTTGATCTTGGTGAGCATCCTTTTTGCTACGCTTTGGATTTTGGTTCCTCCACCTCCTCGGTCTATTGAGTTGGCTACTGGCTTTCCAACTGGCCTATACCAGCAGTTTGGAGAAAAGCTGCAAAGCGGGCTTGCTCAAGAGGGCGTATCACTCAAATTAAGAACTACGGGCGGCACCATTGATAACTTAGCTTTAATCAATGATCCTAATTCTGGAGTTGATTTTGCAATGGTGCAGGGTGGGGTAGCTGACATCTCAAAGCATTCCAATCTAGTATCGATTGCTGGAGTATTTTATGAGCCGGTATGGGTTTGGTACAGAGAGTCGGCCTTCAAAAGTGAGGGCGGACGACTAAGCTTGTTGAGTCAGTTAAAGGGTAAACGCGTTTCAATCGGCAATGAGGGTAGTGGCACATTAAGCTTAGCCTCCCAGTTGCTAGAGGCGAGTGGCCTAGGAGTAAAGGATTTTTATGCTGAAAAACTGAAGCCGTTGCAGGCTTTGGAGAAGTTCAAAAAAGGCGAACTAGACGCCATATTTTTGGTGAGTGCTGTTGAGGCACCGCTCGTCAAAAGTTTTTATGAAACGGCTGATATTCGGTTAATGAATTTTGAGCAGGCTGATGCTTATATGCATCTTTTCCCATTCCTATCTAAGGTTACAGTGCCTCGAGGTGTAGTGAGTATTGCCTATGATCTTCCTAGGCAGAATATTCAAGTATTGGCAGCGACTGCTACTTTGGTGGGTAAGAATGATGTCAGCCCTGCATTAGTGACGCTATTGCTTGGGGAAACCTACGATGTGCTCAAGACCCATTCTTATTTACAAAAGCCTGGAGAATTTCCCTCTGATTCTGGCTTAGATTTTCCTATTCATGTTGATGCAGAGATTTATTTGAAGGATGGTCCATCATTTCTACATCGCTATTTGCCTTTCTGGACGGCAGTCTGGATTGGACGTTTTGCGAAGATCGTAATTCCACTGCTCGTAATTTTAATTCCATTGTTTACCTATATCCCAGCTCTTAAGAGCTTACTCTTGCGGCTCAAGCTCTCGCAGGTGTATGAGGAGCTTAAAGCGATTGAAAGAAATGCATTGAATTCTGAATTCAGAGAAAAGAATTACGAGGATTTAGAAAATATTGAGCAGCGAGTTGGTAACATCAAGGTCTCTATGCTAGATGCAAAAGAGCTGTATGATTTAAAAAGTCATGTAGGAGAAGTTCGCGGAAGACTGAACTCTCTATCACAGAGGAAATCATGAAACATAAGCACCAGCTTGTAATGTGTGCACTATTTAGTGCATGGTTTTTTTCTGCAGGAGCGTTTGCCCAACCCTATCCCTCCAAACCTATTACTATGGTTGTCCCGCAGGCTGCGGGTGGGACCAATGACATCGTCGCACGTTCAATTGCCCCTGCACTAAGTGATGCACTTGGGGCATCCATTGTGGTTGAAAATAGACCGGGTGCTGGCGGCAATATTGGGACCCAAGGGGTCGCACGCGCTGCTAAGGATGGTTACACTCTGTTACTCACTATTAATAGTGCGCAAGCCATTAATCCATCGCTATATAAGAACCCTGGATTTGATCCGATTAATGACTTTATTCCACTCTATTATGTTGGCGCAACGCCTTATGTTTTAGTATCGCCGCCAGGATCTCCTTACAAAACCTTATCTGATGTCGTTAGCGCTGCTAAGAAGCGGCCTGGTGAGCTATCTTATGCTTCCGCTGGCAATGGAACGATTAGTCATCTGCTTGGAGCAATGCTCAACACAAGTGCTGGTATTGAGATGCAACATATTCCATATAAGGGTGTTGCACCCGCTATCAATGATGTCTTGGGTGGTCAAGTCCCATTAGCTTTTGCAAGTCTTCCCTCTGCATTGAATTACATCAAGACTGGAAAGTTACAAGCTATTGCCATTAGTTCTGCTAAGCGCTCAAGTGCTGCGCCAGAAATTCCGACGATTGCTGAGACCTATCCAGACTGTGTTGGTGAGGTTTGGGTCGCTCTTTTTGCCCCGAATGATGTAAATTCAGAAGCTACAAAAAAAATACAGATTGCGATGGGAAAAGTACTTACCCGTCCTGATATCCGTGAGAAGCTGAGTGCACAAGGCCTCGACCTCAGTCCCGTTGCGCCTGCAAAGCTTGCCGCCTTGCTTAAGGATGAAATCGTTAAATGGGCGAAAATTGTGAAAGCATCTGGCGCGCAATTAGATTAGATTTTGATGTATCTCAGCGCAAGACAATAAAAGATGACCTTGACTACTCTGTCGCCCCCTTTAACTTCCCTTAGGGAAGTGGCTAACTCCTTGCGAGATGATGGCTTTACTATTCTTTCTGCAGAGGATGTAGCGAAAATTGCTGGAGTAGATCTCAATCAGCTGTTAGATCTCAATCAGTTCTGGGATGACTTGCCTAGAGATCCTTATTTAAAGGATGGAGGGCGCTATCGCTTCCGACGTCATGCTAGTTATGAGATTAAGGGCGACTTACTGAAAATGGCTCCGCATCGTGCGCATTGGCAATCAGTCGATTACAACGCCTTGCATGGCGGTATTGAGCGATGGTTTGAACCCTCACAAACTCAGCTAACCAGTAACCCTGCTTGGCAATCTCTTTTGCTGGGATTGGCACATATGCTTAATGGCGTCAAACCTGTAACTACTTGGTTTGTTGAAGCACATCAATTTCGGATTGATACAACTGATGGTATTGGGCGACCAACACCAGAGGGAGCGCATCGTGACGGCGTTGATTTTGTAGCTGTCTTTTTGCTGAATCGGGTTGGTATTAAGGGTGGAGAGACTCGTATCTTTGATGCAGGAGGTTCCGCAG
>CANIMS010000058.1 GCA_947468785.1 Betaproteobacteria bacterium | reverse complement strand
GGTTTAGTGCTCATATTTGTCTCTAGTATTTATAGTATTGATTCAGATTGTAGCTATTCAAAGATAGGTCCGCTTACATGCCGGCACCCCAGCGGTATTGCCAAGAAACGCCAATTAAATCGTAGCTGTTATTCGTGCGAGAGTAGGTGCCAGTGCTTCCATAAACCTTAATGGAGTTCTGTTTATCAATCGGATACGAAAACGTCGCCCCAAAACGCCAATTTTCTTGAGAACCACTGATTGGAGTGCCGTTTACATAGGCCTGTCCACCCACGTAGTAGGTAGCATCTGCAGAGAGCCAAGCTGTCGATGGAAAGTAATAAATCACATGGGTTTGGGTAGAGTAAATCGGGTTCTGTGACAAGGTATTGCCACCCAAAAAGCTCGTATTGCTAGTGTAAATTGTCGCTGCACCGGCCAATTCAAAGCGCCATGGACCAATGGCTTGCGATGCGCCTAGCCCAGGTTGGATAAACCAACGATTTGCCCCAACATTAATCATTTGATCGTTGTTGTACTGACCCCATGGAATAGAAGCAGCAAGACTTACTCCAATAATGAGATCTTGTTGGTAATTCTTAAACTGATCTAGCGTGAGTGCTGGAGCGCCGTACAGATTAACTGAGGCTTTAATGAGGGGGTCTGATAAACCTTCTGATGAAGCGTTAATCGTTTGACTTCCTAATTTTCCTGAGCCAGTCAGCTGGGCGTATGGCAGCACCACGGAAAGTTTTCCGGATTGGCCAGCGACATCCAGAATGCGGGTAAAGCTTACAGCTTCAGTAGTGAGTTTGTATGAGCTACTAGAAGCTTGGCCAATACCAATGCTGGCAAAGTTAATTCCAATGGGAGCATTTGAATAGGCACGGGCTTCGATTTCTTGAGCTTGAGCCTGGATTCCAAATGAAAGAAATAGGCAAACTAATGCAGTCCGCATACTCTGGAGTAAAGACAGAAAACTAGCCCTTGGAACTTGGCTCATTGGGTTCGGATTGATGACCAAACAGTATGGCTAGTGTTGCATTGGTTCCCAGGGCAATTTTTAAGCCACTGAGCGCTAAGTAAGGACAGACAATTAGCCAATACACAATACACATTGACGCTATACGTAATGGATCTGCTTTGCCAAAATCTTTTAGCGAATCCCAAAAGTCTCTTCCATGAATCAAACCATTAACGCCTGCTTCAAGGTAATTGAGGCAAAGTACGATTCCAACGTAGATGAAGGATTGCAGAAGTAGCGACCTAATCAGACCCTTAGACTTATTCACTTTAATTGGAAAAGCGGCCTCACTAATCAGCAAGAACTTTGCTGAGAGTGCTCCTTTAACTATGGCAAAACCAAAAATGGCAAGCGGAATTGGATACTTGTTAGTAATAGTGGCCGCTAAAAAACTGATAGCGCAGAACCAGACCCCAAAGTAAATTGAGAGTGCAAAAGCCTTTTTAGCCTCATTCTCAATTTTGGAGACTAGTCCTAGATGGGGAGCTTGAGTTTGTTCAATGTCAGTCATGCCATTATTGTAAGTGCTTAACGTAGGTTAAGAAAAAGTCTACTACCCCCCCATTATTTTTTAACTATCCTGGTTAAAACAGTCGAGAACTCTCCTTATAAGCAGGATGTGCTTTGTTTATGCAAAAGGCCTTTAGGCAGATTTTATGTACTTAATCATGATGAATCAGTGACTGGCAACGCTGACTCTTCATCACACACTTACGAAGTATTTTGCTTGGTTAGACTTACTTCTGAGCTTTCTTTTTGCGTTTGAAAAGTACCCACGCTGTATTGATTCTAGTGATGACCATGATTGGCCAGAGAAAAGTGCAAACCATAACCCAAAAAATGCGACCTTCTAGTAAGGAAGTTTTTTCTGAGTCCAGTTCCTTGCGAGGTCCTTCGCTAAATAAGTGACGTTTTGAATAAGTGGCAAAACCAAAACAAGCACCAAAGAAGAGGTAAAGGCTGATAAAAGTGTATTCATTGGTCATTATTAGCCTTAAAAAAATGGTCTAATTTAAATAGTACACATTTCATTTAATCAAATTAATTAAATTTTGACCCCATTCATTAAGTGGAATTTTTTACACAATTCCTCTTGTTCATGATTCTTACAAACTGCGCGATGGAATGGCCGGAGCTGGGTAGAAGAGGGTAAAGTAGGACATCTCTTCTGTGTAAGCATGAGAATGTTTCAATTTGACTTCATTAGAGAGGCTGGCCAATATCATCCCCAGGGATGATGCACTTTAATGAATGATGCCTAAAGCCCCAAAAGAAAAAGGGCCTAGAATGATCTAGACCCCTTACGAATTTGGCTCCTCGACCTGGGCTCGAACCAGGGACCTACGGATTAACAGTCCGGCGCTCTACCGACTGAGCTATCGAGGAATAAGCCGATATTATAGCAATATGAAATCATCTCTTCCCACTTCCGTACAGATCCCTAAAGTGCTGACCATTGCTGGCTCCGATAGTGGCGGCGGCGCGGGACTACAGGCAGACCTCAAGGTCATTACTGCCCTGGGGGGCTATGGCATGTCGGTCGTTACCGCTATTACTGCCCAAAATACCTTAGGGGTCACACGAATACAGGATGTTGACTTAGATGTGGTTGAAGCACAAATTGACGCGGTATTGATCGATATTGGCGCAGATATTGTCAAGATTGGAATGTTAGCGAGCCCAGAAATCGTCCGCACAGTCGCAAAAGCCTTGCGTCGTCATGGTGTGAAGCGCATTGTGTTGGACCCAGTTTTAAGAGCAACATCTGGAGCGAGCTTAGGTGGGGATGATACTGCCCAGGCCATGACCACCGAATTATTTCCGCTTGCGAGCATTGTTACTCCGAATATGGATGAAGCTTCTTTATTGTTAGGCCGTGAGCTGCATGGTGTGGATGATTTCAAATTGGCAGCAGAAGAGCTTCTAGAAATGGGCCCCCAAGCGGTACTGATTAAAGGTGGCCATCTTGATGCTACACATACTCAGATTACAGATTACTTATTGTGGCGCAGTCTTGAGGATGGGCTTGAGGTGACTCAATCAAAAGCCTTCAAGCATGAGCGCATCAATACTGCCAATACCCATGGCACAGGCTGCTCTCTAGCTTCTGCAATTGCAACGTATTTGGCTGATGGCCATGATTTAAGTCATGCTGTTGCAAAAGCGATTTCCTATGTTGAGGCGGGTTTAAAGGCTGGGCGCTTTCTTAGTATTGGCGAAGGACCCGGTCCTCTATGGCATATGCATGATTTTTATCCAACTGCATTGTTGGACGAAAGAAATCAAGAGTAATCGCAGTGACTATATTAGGCCTGCATTAATTCTTGTAAGTGCTTCACTGCTGCCTTTGGATCTGCGGCTTCTGTAATTGCCCTGACTACTGCAACCGATCCGACACCACTTTTTGCTACTGCACGAATACTATTTTGATCAATGCCACCAATTGCTACTAAAGAGTAGTGACTTAATGGTTTGACGTACTGATAAAGACGACCCAATCCTTGTGGGGAAGTAGGCATGCGTTTGAGATTGGTAGCAAAAACAGCTCCCATGGCAATATAGCTTGGACAAAATTGATCAGCATGGGCCATTTCGGCATAACCATGGGTACTTAAGCCAAGTCTCAAACCCGCCTCTCGAATCGCATCCAGATTAGCGATTTCTAAATCTTCTTGTCCTAGGTGAACACCATAAGCTTCTTCATCAATCGCTTCACGCCAAAAATCGTTAATGAATAAAAGTGTTTTGCTATCTTTGACAGCTTTGACTGATTCACGGATCTGCTTCTGAATTTTTTTACGATCCTCAGATTTAAAACGCAATTGCACCGTTGGCAGCTCAGCATCGACCATGCGTTTAACCCAATCAGCATCTGGCATCACGCCGTACAAGCCTAAGCGCTTTGGGCATTCTGGAAAGGCTTTCGGATTCATATTGCGTGTCCAAGGCAAAAGATCAAAATGCTCAGGTCTACTAGGCCATTTAGTGGGATCAAAACCACCATCTTGCATCGACATACGCGACCAAGCTTTTCCTAAGATGCGAGCATCTTTCTCAATAAAGCCCATTTGGATAGCAGCAAGAGCACCAGCTAATTCGTAATGGTCGGTAGCCGCTTCATTGTCAATCTGAGGTGGAGGCGATTGAATGCTAAATTGTGGAATCGGTAAACACAAATCATCACTGATATGTGCTGCAACAATTTGCTCGGCGAGATCTCGAATTAGGCTCATTAAATAAATCGATTTAACTTTGATGCCAAAATGGAGTTCCTACCAAGGGTGTGCTTGCTTGAGCAGATGTTTGAGGTTTCATGGCACCAGATAAATATGCAGATCGACCAGCCTCGACTGCCATAGCAAACGATTTCGCCATCGCAATTGGATCGTCCGCTAAGGCGACTGCGGTATTGAGAAGAACGCCATCAAAACCCCATTCCATTACGCTACAAGCGTGAGATGGTAATCCGAGACCAGCATCGACCAAAAGCGGTACCTTCAGTCGCTCACGCAAGAGTTTCATTGCATAAGGATTGATAGGGCCTTGGCCCGTGCCAATCGGCGCTGCCCAAGGCATCACTGCCTGACAGCCAACATCAACCAAACGTTGGCACAAAATTAAATCTTCGGTGCAATACGGTAAAACCTTGAAGCCATCTTTAATTAAGGTTTCGGCAGTTTGAACTAAACGTAAAGTATCTGGCTGAAGGGTGTAATCATCGCCAATCAGCTCTAGCTTGATCCAATCAGTTTCAAACACTACACGCGCCATTTGTGCAGTTGTAATGACTTCTTGGGGGCTATGACAGCCAGCAGTATTAGGAAGGACTGGTACAGCCATTTTCTTGAGGAGATCCCAAAAGCCACTATGTGCTTCAGTAGTAGCACTTCCTTGGCGACGTAAGCTCACCGTAATCATGGCAGGTTTAGCGTGTTGCACAGCCGTTTCTAAAACCTGTGGAGAGGGGTAGCGTGAGGTTCCTAAGAGTAAACGACTGGCAAAACTCTCTCCGTATAGCACCAAAGGATCGGCATGATGAATCGTTTTAGGAAGTGGAGCTGTCATAAGATCTATAAAAAATTAACCGCCCGTAACTGGCGCAATGATTTCTACTTGGTCGTTTTCATTAAGTGGATGTTGTCCGTGCTGACTCTTCGGGATAAATTGCAAATTCACGGCCACGGCATAAGGGGGCTTTGCTTGAATTATCGCCAAGGCATCACTCACCATGCTTTGATGGGGCAAGTCATACTCTTTTTCGTTCACGATTACACGCATGCAGTAACTCCATGAGAACTCTGGGCCTTGGTGATGCTCAGTCCTAGCTCTTGTGCAGTAGCACTACTTCCAGATTCGATGATTTCCATGGCGCAATCCAAAATAGCGGGGGCAATCATAAAACCATGGCGGTATAAGCCATTAATCAGGATCAAATCAGCAAGACCATCTTGATGATGATGTTCAATTGCGGGAAGATTGTCTTGAAGAGTAGGTCTGCATTGCGTAGACATTTCTAAAATACGAGCCTCCGCAAAACCACTATGTACTGTATAAACAGCGCTTAATAATTCCATCGCAGAGCGCACGCTCATTTCAGACAGATCGTCTGATTCAATTTCAGTTGCGCCGACAACATAAACATCATTCTCTTTAGGCGCAATATAGATTGGGTAGCGCGGATGAATTAAGCGGGTGGGTCTACGCAGTTTTACCTCTGGTGCATGCAGTCGAATAACTTCGCCCCGAACCCCACGCAAAGTCTTTTGAGATTTATTCCAAGCAGTTTGTGCGCCTGTACCACGACAATCAATTACCTGGTCGTAAAGACCTAGGTCTCGAAGCGATTCTGGATTGATTGCATTGTGCCAATGGCATTTCACTGATAAGCGCTCTAGCTCAATCGCTAAGGCATCAAGGAGTTGACGATTGTCGAGTTGGCCTTCATTGGGTAAGTAGAGACCTTGGTTGAAGCGCTCAGACATTTCAGGCTCGATTTCTCGTAAGGCTTCACTATTGAGTACTTGAGCTTTTGGTAGTTGCGGATTGTGCAGACTATTTTTGTGTAAATGCGCAATAAAACGCTCAGCATCACTGCTGTCTTGGCGATGCCATACGATTAAAGTACCTTCTTGTTGAAAGAAAACAGGACTGGTGAGTTCGCCGATGAGCGATTTCCATCGTGGCAGGCTATAAATCCCCATTCTCACAACAGAATCTTCAGTGATGGCCGATTCTGCCAGCGGCGCTAGCATTGCTGCGGCTATACGCGCAGCAGCTTGTTTAGCATCTGGACCCGCTTGATCAAAGAGATCAACTTGAGCCCCTCGCTTGGCAAGTGCTACAGCCAGCAACCGACCCATTAGGCCGGCACCAACAATAGCAAGCTTGCTACGCGAGAGTGCTGCGTTAGTCATGATTACTGATAGATCTCACTGCCGCGTTTACGGAACTCTGCAGACATTTCTTCCATGCCCTTATCAACCTGCGCAGCATCTTGAGCAATTGGAATAACTTTGCCAGGTACCTTAGGGTTGCCATCAGCATCTAAAGTTGCAGCGTAATCGCGCACTTCTTGGGTGATCTTCATCGAGCAGAACTTCGGACCGCACATCGAGCAGAAGTGGGCAATCTTCGCACCTTCCGCAGGCAACGTAGCGTCGTGATATTCACGCGCACGCTCAGGATCTAGACCGAGATTGAATTGATCTTCCCAGCGGAATTCAAAGCGAGCTTTTGATAAGGCGTTGTCACGTACTTGTGCACCCGGTAAGCCTTTGGCTAAGTCAGCACCATGCGCGGCAATTTTGTAAGTAATGATGCCTTCGCGAACATCCTCTTTATCTGGAAGTCCAAGATGCTCTTTCGGAGTGACATAGCAAAGCATGGCAGTGCCATACCAACCAATTTGGGCTGCACCAATACCGCTGGTAATGTGATCATAGCCAGGGGCAATGTCAGTAATCAATGGTCCGAGCGTGTAGAAGGGCGCCTCTAAGCAATGCTTTAGCTCTTCAGTCATATTCTCTTCAATACGCTGCATTGGAACGTGACCTGGACCTTCAATCATGACCTGAACATCGTGTTTCCAGGCTTTGGCAGTTAATTCACCAAGAGTATGGAGTTCACCAAATTGAGCGGCATCATTAGAGTCTGCAATGCAACCTGGGCGTAAACCATCACCTAAACTAAATGACACATCATAGGCTTTCATGATTTCGCAGATTTCATCGAACCTTGTGTAGAGGAAGTTTTCTTTATGGTGAGCTAAGCACCACTTAGCCATAATCGATCCGCCTCTTGAGACGATTCCAGTAATACGATCTGCCGTCAATGGCACGTAACGCAGCAACACGCCAGCATGGATAGTGAAATAATCCACGCCTTGCTCAGCTTGCTCAATCAATGTGTCACGGAACATTTCCCAAGTGAGGTCTTCAGCAATGCCGCCAGTTTTATCAAGGGCTTGGTAAATTGGAACCGTTCCGATAGGCACTGGTGAATTGCGAATAATCCATTCGCGAGTTTCGTGAATATGCTTACCAGTAGAAAGATCCATGATGGTGTCAGCACCCCAACGAATTGACCACACCATTTTTTCAACTTCTTCATTAATGGAAGAGGTTACTGCTGAGTTACCCAAGTTGCCGTTAATCTTGACGCGGAAGTTGCGCCCAATAATCATGGGCTCTAACTCAGGGTGGTTGATATTGGCTGGAATAATGGCGCGACCAGCAGCAATTTCTTGGCGAACAAATTCACCCGTTACCAGTTCGGGTAAGTTAGCACCATAGCTTTTGCCAGGATGTTGTTTGAGCAGTTGTTTGTATTCAGGATTCTTGCGAAGTTGCTCTAAGCCCATAGACTCACGCAAGGCAACATATTCCATTTCAGGTGTAATGATGCCTTGGCGTGCGTAATACATTTGACTGACATTCTTGCCAGGCTTAGCAACGCGTGGAGGGCTAATGTGAGAAAAGCGTAAGCTTTGAGTCGCTTCATCTTTAGCTCTTGCAACACCGTATTCAGAGCTTGGTCCTGCAAGTTGCTCGGTATCGTTGCGCTCACTAATCCAGGTATCACGTAATCTAGGCAATCCATTTTCCAGATTAATCACAATTTCAGGATCACTATAGGGACCTGAGGTGTCGTATACCGGTACAGGAGGATTGGCAATCAGTTCTTCGCCAACTCGAGTAGGTAATTGTTCGATCATGCGAATCGGCGCTTTAATATCCGCACGCGATCCTTGTAGATAGGTTTTTGTTGAGGCCGGGTAGGCAAACTTTTGACCAAAGTCTCGCTCTAAACTTTTAAGACTTGGAATTTCGTGTTTGGTTTGATTTTTACTATTGCTCATGTCCATCTCCTCACTGTTTTAGATGGACGAAACCGGGTATGTCGGTCTGATGTAACTCC
>CANIMS010000057.1 GCA_947468785.1 Betaproteobacteria bacterium | reverse complement strand
CTATGATAATCAAGAGCATATTTTTGCCACTGTGGCCAAATTTTTGCAGAATCTAAGTCAAATACCTTGGCATGTGAAATCAACGTAGTTGGATCGTCGCCGGTAAAGTACCTACTATTCGTGCCAGCTCTGCAGGCATATTCCCACTCCGCTTCGGTTGGCAGTCGATACTTTTTTCCCTCTTTCTCACTTAACCACTTTGCCATAGCATTAGCATCATTCCAAGTAATATTCACCACTGGAAAATCGTCCGCCTGAGTAAACCCTGCTTTATCCCACGCATACCGACTATTGCGACCTTCAAAAACTTCATCATCAATAGTCTTTAAGTGGGTATCCAGTGGGTTAAATCCATATCCACCAGTCCCATCTCGGATTGATTCAGGTATGTACCCAGAGCTAGTCAAAAATAACTCAAACTGCTTAATAGTGACAGGATGCTGTCCCATCCAAAATGACTTAGTAATGATTACCTTGTGCGGTGGGCTTTCATCATGAAATTCAGAGAGCCGGGCTAATTCATACTGAGGAAAATCTTGTCTTAATGAATTTTCTGTTTCATTACTACCCATTAAAAAACTTCCAGCAGGAATATAAGCAAAGCTCATAGCAATGCTATTTTGTAAGGTCTTCATCTTTGAGGTATCAAACAGATTACTTTCTTATAAGCAGATTAGCCAATTGAGCAACTGCCTCTGACCACTCTGAATCACCAGCCTTAGCCTTAATTAAAAAGGCCTTTTGATCTGAAGCCCAATAGATGGCATCGTGAAGGACTGACCCTGGCTTGAGCTGATGCCTTTCTATGAATCGTTCCATATGAATTTTTTGTGATGACAAACCTAACTGTTCAAAAAGCTCTTCCAAAGTTCTATTGTTCATGCTCATCAGAATTCTCCTTCACCAGTATTTAAAGCGGGATCTCTCAACATCCACATCTGGACCTATAGCTCGCATCTTCATCTGACAATGTGGGCAAGTAAGCCCATCCCACTCTTCCAAATGTTTGGTAGAGTGGCAACTTGTACAAGCAGGTGCAATACTAATTTCTGTATTAATACTGCCTGGATGAGCAACCGTATATACATCAATGGTTGAACAAGATTTACAAGCCATAACCACTTTTGAAGAGTGAAGCCCGATCTCTCTACCTATGCCACTGATGCAATCAAACTTACAAGAGCCACAAATAAATTTATATCTAGCCATAAATCTATCGCACTAATTCTTCTTAGGTTGAAGTGCCAGTTTCTTCATATGGGCATCTTGAGTGAGTAGTTGCCTTTCTTGATTGGCAACGCCAATAGTGATCTTTTTGGCGATAAGATCGGCATAGACGCCATCAATCTTTTTAAAGAAATCCTCATAGACCACTTTCTTTTCGGGGCTTAAACCCTCCAAAGCAATTGGCCGACACGAATTAGCTTCAGCCAAATAATTCTTCAATGCCACAGCTTGCTGATCCGTCAATTTATCTGGCGAACTAAAGAGGGCTTTGGCATGAGGATTATTTCTGGTAACAGCGATAATTTGACTGTCTACCAACAATGCATCAGCACTTTGATTGCTACGGATGATGCAATCATTCAGTCGTTTAGCTACAGATCCCGAGTGATCAGGAGCCGGAGCTGTCATTGGCGACGGAACTTTAGCAACTTGCACTGGGTTATTGGGTGCAACGTTTGTCGCGCATCCACTTAGGAAAGCAATCCCCATCAAACTGAGTTTGAATATGTTTTTCATTAAATAGCCTTAGATGTTTAGCGATACACAAAATCAGCACGGCGGTTTTCTTTAAATGCCGCTTCTGTCTGAGCTGGGTCAGCTGGCTTTTCTTTTCCAAAACTCACCGCTTCCAACTGAGATTCGCTAACACCTTGAGCAACTAGAGCTTTCTTAACAGCTTCGGATCGCTTTTGACCTAAGGCTAGGTTGTACTCTGCAGTTCCACGATCGTCGGTATTGCCTTGAATGATCACGGAGGCTTTTTGCTTTTGAAACGATTTTAAGTAAGAGGCATGGGCAGAAATGGTTGAAACATATTTTGGATCTACGGTATAGCTATCAAACTCAAAATAGATTGAACGCTTGCCATATACACTAGACTTGGGATCACTAATGGGATCGTAAGTCATTGAGCCGCCAGCATTAACCTCAGCCACACCATTAGCGTCATCTAACTTCACGCTACTACATGCGGATACAAACAAAACCAATAATGCCAATGGCAATACTTTTACAAATTTATACATGATGATATTTCCCAAATATGGCTACACATCGGTCGCCAAAAAACGAAGGGGTATGCCTATAGAGCACGTCCCGCCTAAGAAGATTAGGCTATTACTTTGGGTGGTTTAAAGGCTGAGTCAGGAAAGTTTTGCGTAAACAAAACTTCATTTGCAATAGAAAACATAGATACTGAAATCGGTGGAGAAAAAACAGTAATCCCAATTTCGGTAATATTTGCAGTTACATGGCTCATGAGGTACATAGTGTGAACCGGCTCTTTGTCATCTGCTGATTCTGCAATGTTTTGTGCTTGCATCACTATTGAACCGTTGGCGTAACTATTAGCAAGCTCTGCCCGCTCAATTGCGGCTTGAATAAAAATACTTCCAGCGGCCGCCTTGAATGCAATCAAGAAGAGGCATATCAATAGAGCGAGTGTTTTACTACGAAGCAACATGAGTCAAATTCTATACTTAATTAGTGATTTTGTCGTTTAAAACACCACTACATCGGCTTGCTTAGCGTCCTAAGCATCAGATTAAGAGTATGACCATGGGAAGTAAAGATTGTTTCAGATAGGAGTAAAGGGTAATTTAGCACCTAATGGCAGTTATTAATGAATTCACAGGTACTCAGCCACTTCTACTAAATTACCATCCGGGTCGCGCAAATAAACCGATCGGATTGGCCCCAACGCACCTCTTCTGGGAACTGGGCCTACGTCAGCAGTTACCCCAATATTTTTAAGGTGGAAAATGAAATCATCTAATGGCCCCGTAGCTATAAGACAAAAATCGCCCGAACCTATCATCGGAACCCTTGCCTTAGTTGGCGTTTCAGTTGCTTTATCTTGCAGATTAATTTTGAGCTCACCAAATCGCAATGCATATCGTGGCTGCCCTTCTGGCCCCTTAAAAAACTCTCTCTCAAAGCCCAGCACCTTCTCATACCATTGTGTTGTGAGCTCTATATCTGTAACAGTTAAAACAATATGATCAATACGATCAATGATTTTAATCACCAAATTTCCCTTAAAAATATGCCGCTAAAGTCAGCGGCATTTAAACTTCACTTGTAAGATTTTATATAAGTTACTTTGCCAAGAATCCTGCTTCAGCCATTAACTGCTTATGCAAAGCTTCATTCAATGTGAGCCAGTTTCTGAACTCTTTACCAGTCATGAATGTCTGATTGAATGCGCCATCAGCCATAAACTTTTTCCACTCTGGTGTAGCGCGAACTTTCTTGAATAAGTCGATATAGAAATCAACCTGTTCTTGAGTTACGCCAGGAGCCATGAAAATACCGCGCAACATGACGTAGTCAGTAGATACTCCAGCCTCTTTACAGGTTGGTACGTCATACCAAGACTGAGTATCAGTAACCTTCTCTTTGTATGGCATACGTGTGTCATCAAATACGCACAATGCACGTAATTTATTTGCACGCCATTGAGCCACTGCTTCAATTGGATTATTCACAGAAGAATCAATGTGATTACCAACGAGCTGAACAGCAACGTCGCCACCCCCTTTAAATGGGATGTAAGTGAACTTCGCGCCCGTAGCCTTCTCTAGGGCTACTGTAATGATCTGATCTTCTTGCTTAGATCCGGTACCACCCATTTTGAACTTGCCAGGACCAGCTGCTTTAGCTGCATCGATGTATTCCTTGGCTGTCTTGTAAGGCTTTTCAGCGTTATCCCACAACACAAATTGGTCCAATGCCAACATGGCTACTGGAGTAATGTCCTGCCAGTTAAATGGAACGCCTGTTGCTAATGGAGTAGTAAATAAGTTCGAGAGAGTGATGATGATCTTATTAGGATCACCTTTAGCTTCTTTCATTGCCAAGAAGCCTTCAGCGCCAGCGCCAGCGCCCTTATTCACAGGAATAATGGCCTGCTTCATAAGGTTATTTTTAGTGACAATGCCTTGGATCATCCGCGCCATTTGATCAGCGCCACCACCAGGGCCGGCAGGAATAATGAATTCAACGGGTTTATTTGGTTCCCATGCTGCAAACGCAGTTGAAGTACCAGTGAAGCCGAGGGCTAATGCGGTAGAAATCAAAGCACCTTTTAACAAGTATTTCACGTTAAATCTCCTATGATTAGTGGCTAGCTGAAAATCTAGTTTGGAATGGCAACTATTGATTCTTATCTTTAAGATCGATAAATGACTCGGTATTTACCCTTAACATAGGGTAAACCTGCAGGCATTAACACAAAAAGCAAAAGATCATCTGAGAATCATAACTATTTCAATAGAACGAGACATGAAAAAACATACATTAATTCAAAGTGGTATCTCATTGATAGCGCTATTTTCGATGGCATTTAGCACCGCGTCCCAGGCTCAATCAAATTACCCTACAAAACCAATATCACTCATTGTTCCTTTCGCGGCTGGAGGCCCAACTGATGCGGTAGCAAGGCTGCTCGCAGTCCCCATGGGTAAGGCACTTGGTCAAACTGTGGTTGTTGAAAACGTGGTTGGAGCCGGTGGAACAATCGCCGCAACCAAGGTGGCAAGATCAACACCAGATGGCTACACCCTATTTCTGCATCACATGGGAATGGCAACTGCCCCTGCACTCTATGATTCGTTACCTTACGATCCAATGAAGGATTTTGACTATGTTGGACAAGTCGTTGATGTTCCGATGCTCATGCTAGGTCGCAAAGATTTCCCTCCAAAGAACTTTAAAGAGCTTGAGGCATATATCAAAGCAAATAAAGAAAAAGTGACTATGGCTAATGCTGGGCCCGGAGCTGTTTCGCAACTTTGTGGATTAATTTTTATGAGCCGCGAAGGCGTCAAGTTAACAACTATTCCATATAAAGGTACTGGACCAGCCCTTACTGATTTGATGGGTGGTCAAGTTGATCTACTGTGTGACCAAACAACTCAAACTATCCCATACGTAAAAGATGGGCGAGTACAGGTTTATGGGGTTACAACACCAAAGAGATTAGCGGCCTTACCAAACGTCCCAACACTTGATGAGCAAGGATTAAAGGGTTTTGATGTAAAGGTATGGCATGGGCTTTACCTTGCTAAAGGCACCCCAACCCCAATATTAGAAAAGATTAATGCAGCACTTAAAAAGGCGCTAAATGATCCAGACGTAAAGGCGCGCCTCAATGACTCGAATATTGATATTGTCGCGATGAATAAAGTAAGCCCCGAAGCATTGAAATCGCATCTAGAAGCGGAAATCAATAAGTGGGGCCCTATCATCCGTAAATCTAAAATCTCAGACTAATACAGGACCTATCAATGAAAAACTACACAAATCAAAAGAAGCGAGTTCTTTTAAAGGTATGTTTATTTGCTGGAAACATCCTTTTACTCGGATCAATGCCATCAATGGTCCTGGCTCAAGAATGGCCGAATAAAAATATTACTTTTATCAACCCTTTTCCTGCTGGCGGCGGGACAGACGCCTTTGCAAGGCCTCTTGCTGCGCAGCTCACAGAGCAATTAGGCAAGCAAGTCATTATCGATAATCGAGGCGGTGCTGGTGGTACTGTTGGGGCCTCAGTAGCTGCAAAAGCAGCTCCAGATGGTTATACCTGGTTCATTGGCGCCTCACACCACACTATTGCGCCTTCAATGTATAAAAATCTTGATTACGATATTGAGAAGAGCTTTATCCCAGTGGCGATGTTGGCAAACGTTCCTCAGGTATTGGTGGTTAACCCACAACGTGTGAGTGCTCGCAATGCTAAAGAATTCATTGAACTCATGAAGAAAAATCCTGGCAAATATAACTTTGCTAGTGCTGGAAGCGGTACTGTCCACCATTTGGCTGGTGAACTCTTCAAGATTCAAACGGGTACCTTCATTACTCACATCCCCTATCGTGGCGCTGGTCCCGCAATGAATGATTTGCTTGCAGGCCAGATTGACTTAGAGTTTGATGGTTTAGCGACATCAGCACCACAAATCAACGCTGGGAAATTAGTAGCAATCGCTGTTGCCTCAACTAAGCGATCCTCTGCAATTCCAAATGTGCAAACATTCCAAGAGGCTGGCTTGCCTGATTACGTCGTATCTACTTGGTACTCCATGTTTGCACCGGCAGGCACTCCAAAGCCTATCGTAGACAAAATGATTGCCGAAGTCCAAAAGGCGCTTAACAATCCAAAGCTCAAATCAATTTGGGAGAAAAATGGTTCTGATACCCCGAACCTCTATGGTGAAGCTTTTGGTAAGCAGGTAAGTGCTGACGTTGTTCGGTGGACTTCGGTAGTTAAGAAATCCGGCGCTCAGTTAGATTAATGGCATTAAAAAACATTTGATTGCTAAAAATGAAACTACTTAAAGTTATTGCACTATCACTCAGCTTTTTATGGGCGAGTGCACAAGCCCAGAATCTGTCGATCGCAACCGGTGGAACTGGTGGTGTTTACTATCCAATGGGTGGCGGTCTTGCTGCAGTTCTCTCAAGCAAAGTGCCTGGAATGTCGGCTACCGCTGAAGTAACTGGCGGATCCATAGATAACTTAAAGCTAGTAGGGACTGGCAAGCCATACGTTGGTTTTTCGATGGCGGACGCAGCAAAAGATGCTCAATCTGGCGCTGATAAGTTCAAAGATAAACCGGTTGATGTTCGCGCCCTACTTATCCTCTATCCAAATCTCATGCACGTTGCTACAGTTGAATCTACTGGCATCAAAACAATGGCAGACCTAAAAGGTAAGCGCATCAGTACAGGCGCCCCTGGAAGTGCTACAGAAGTAATGGCGTTTCGTCTACTTGAGGCAGCCGGTATAGATCCCAATAAAGATGTGAAGCGCGAGCGTTTAAGTGTTGCTGAATCTGTAAACGCTGTAAAAGACCGCAAGATTGATGCATTTTTCTGGGTGGGTGGCTTACCTACTGCAGCAGTAACGGATTTAGCAAACAGCCCAGGCATGAAAATTGTTATGGTTGATACCTCCGCTGAAGTACCGTCCATGAACAAAAAGTACGGTAACTTGTATTTCCCATCTGTCATTACCAAGCAAACCTATAGCGGCATGGCTAAAGACAACAATGTTGCTGCTGTTGCAAACTTATTAGTGGTTAACGCTACTATGTCTGATGATGAGGCATACAAGATTGTGAAAGCAATCTTTGACAATCAACTGGAACTTGTTCGCTCTCATGCTGAATATAGGAATGTGAAGTTAGATGCTCAAAAAGCCAATGCGACGCCAGTTGCATACCATCCAGGCGCCTTAAAGTACTTCAAGGAAAAAGGGATCAAAGTAAATTGAAAGATCGATCTCAGAGTAAGCTGGAATTTGTGCTGAAATTAATTTATATGCCTGGTATGAGCTAAGGAGAAATCATGAATCGTCGGCTAATTCTCAAGGCTCTAGCTGCCTCAAGCGTAATTGGAGTGCCAAGTTTTTTGTTTGCACAAAATAGCAAATCAGCACAAATCACAATTATTTACGATGCGTTCGGAAAACCCTCCGATCTGGGTCGCGGCTGGGGTTATGCCGCATTAATTGAGTATGGTGGAAAACGAATACTTTTTGATACAGGCGGACAATATAAGGTCTTTGCAGACAACGTTAAAAAGCTAAAAATTAATCTTAAGAACTTAGACTTTGTTGTGCTCTCACACCGTCATGGTGACCATACCTCTGGCTTACAGTTTGTTTTAGAGCAAAACCCTAAAGTTCAGTTTTACGCCCCTACCGAGCCAGGTTCATTTGGCAATCCCATTAATGGGGCTAGCCCACTTGGTAAGCTTATCTCTAGAAAAGTTGATGATGTTCCGCATGATCTTCATTACTTTGATGGTAAGTATGAAGATAAGTACAAAGTTGACTCGGCTTGGCCGACAGCAAACATCACATTGATTGATAAACCTACAGAAGTATTGCCTGGTTTTTATCTATTTAAAACCATATCTGAAAATAAAGGGACAATGGAATTAAATGAACTTTCGTTAGCCATTAAGACTCCCAAAGGCCTTGCTGTTATCGTTGGCTGCTCTCACCCTGGCATTGAAAAGATATTAGCCGCTGCTGCCGAAATTGATCCAAAAATTTACACCCTAGCTGGTGGACTGCATCTTGTAGATGTAAGCGACCAACAAATCACTCAAATTGTTTCAAACTTCAAAAACAAATGGGGTATTGAAAGGGTTGCTGCTGGTCACTGCTCTGGAGAATTTGCTCAGGCTGAATTTAGTCGTAGTTATGGGGATAAACATGATCATTCTGGCGTAGGAGAGATAATTCTTCTGCCTAAATG
>CANIMS010000056.1 GCA_947468785.1 Betaproteobacteria bacterium | reverse complement strand
GATTTTTCAGCAGCGAATCCATCTGCTTCATATTCATGTTTGCGTGAGGCTAAGCTAGCTAGAGGAGTAAAGAAAAAACTAAATACTGGAGAAACCAGCATAAAGAGCGCTAGTGCTAAACCACCGTTATAGCCATTAAGGTTAGGTAGCACCCCCAAATCGGTATAGAACCAGACTTTAGTGCTAATCCATCCCAGTAATGCAAACATGCCAAAGGTCATAGCAAAAGATACTAGCAGGCGCTTGCGAATATGGTTGCATTTGAAATGTCCTAGCTCATGCGCAAGGACTGCTTCTACTTCACCAGGGTTTAGTTTTTCAATTAAGGTGTCAAAAAAGACAATGCGCTTGGCTTTACCCATACCCGCAAAAAAAGCATTGCCATGAGCACTCCGTTTACTACCATCCATCACGAATAAACCTTGGCTTGCAAAGTCACAGCGTTTTAGTAAAGCTTCAATTTGGGTTTTGAGTGGGCCTTCATCGAGCGCAACAAACTTATTAAACAGAGGTGCAATAAATGTGGGGAAAATCCATTGCATCAACAAGCTAAATGCAGTGAGTACGCCCCAAGCCCAAAGCCACCAGAAATCACCTGCTTTAGCCATTAAAGAGAGAATGACCCACAGCAAAGGAATGCCAATAGCCCCACCAACTCCAATGCCTTTTAGCATGTCGCTAAAGAATAGTTTTATAGTCATGCGATTAAAGCCAAAACGCTCTTCAAGATAAAACTGTTTGTACCAAGAAAAAGGAATATCAATGACTCCTGAAATTAAGACGATCGATACTAAGAGAGCAATTTGCTGGGGGATACCTTCCCCCAATAACTGGAGTAGGCCTATGTTGAGAATCTCTAATCCGCCAAGTAGGGTGAAGGAGATTAAAATAATGGCACTGACGCCATTTTCCAGAATGCCCAAACGTAACTTGGCAATGGTGTAATCTGCTGCCTTCTGATGTTCTGCTAATGTTATTTTTTCGGCAAACTCGGCTGGCACTGCATCCCGATGTTGGGCTACAAAGCGAATTTGACGTTGGGAGAGCCAGTGGCGTAAGCCAAAACTAGCAACAAAAGCAATGAGAAAAATAATAGTGAATGTCATGAGGCCATTATATTTGGAAAAGTATCCATTCTGAACAAAAAGGCAGCATCAGTCGCAATCGTGATCCATAACCCTAGAACAATATGAAATACAACCTACAACTGACTTTTCAATACGGCCTGACTATTTTCTTAAGCGCCTTTTTATTGTTCCAAGTACAGCCACTTATTGGAAAAATGATCCTGCCATGGTTTGGTGGCTCGGCATCAGTTTGGACAACCTGCATGCTATTTTTCCAAGCTACTTTGCTATTTGGGTATATCTATTCGCATTGGATTGTGAAGGCGCTAAGCCCCTATCGGCAGAGCATGTTACATATTGCACTGTTATTAATAAGCTTGTCCTTGCTACCCCTTACTGCAAGTGAGTTGTGGAAACCTACCGGCAGTGAAAATCCCACGCTGCAAATCTTAGGTCTTTTATTTGCTTCGATTGGTTTACCTTATTTCGTGCTTTCCACAACTGGACCATTGATTCAGGCTTGGTTTGCACGTGAGCGTACAGGCGGTATTCCGTACCGCTTATTTGCTTTGTCTAATTTTGGATCTATGCTGGCTTTGCTGGCTTACCCAATTGCATTTGAGCCAATGCTGCCAACCCAGTGGCAATCGTATTGTTGGTCTGGATTGTATGTCGTATTTGTATTGACCTGTGCAATCTTGGCATGGCGTAATCGCAATAGCATCGCCCTAGTGGAAGCAGAAAAAGAGCCTGCTCCTGCACCCCCCGTTTCTCGTTTATTGATTTGGATATTGTTGGCGGCATGTCCATCCATATTAATGGTGGCAGATACTAGTTTTTTAACTGAAAATATTGCGCCAGTCCCGATGATTTGGGTTGCCCCCTTAGCCCTTTACTTGCTCTCTTTCATTATTTGTTTTGAGGGCAGTGGTTGGTATCAGCGGAAGCTGTTCCTGCCCTTACTGATAGCAGCGCTCTTTATTCTGGCTTACTTACCAACCCTAGGCTTAAATGAATTGCCGGTGATCATTTCAACGGGCATTAATTTATTTTCCTTCTTTGTTGTTTGTATGGTTTGTCACGGCGAGCTAGCATCCCAGCAGCCTAATTCACGCTATTTAACGACTTACTATTTAATGTTGGCAGTGGGCGGTGTAATGGGCGGCTTTTTTGTAGGCATCATTGCTCCGTATTGGTTTACTGAAAACTATGAGCTATCGATTGGTATTGTATTAACCGGGATTGTCGTTGCCTTAGTCTTTATGTCTAATGCACGCTTTAAAACTACGCAATTAAAGGTGGCTACAGCTGCTGGAATCGCTTCTTTTTTAGTGCTGATTAGCGTGATTCGCATCGATGATCATTCGCATGATATTGCTGGTATTGAATTGAGCCACCGAAATTTTTATGGCACTTTAAAGGTTTATATTGATAAGGCCCGCGGCTATAAAACAATGCAGCATGGCCAAATCAGCCATGGCAATCAATTTATTGATCCTGCGAAAGTTCAAGAGCCGACCACATACTATGTTCGTGAAAGTGGTGTTGGGCAGGCCATCTTAGTTAAAACACAATCTAGCCAACCTATTAAAGTTGGAGTTGTGGGTTTAGGCGTTGGTACCTTGGCGGGGTATGCACGCAAAGGGGATGTATACCGCTTTTATGAAATTAACCCTCAAGTGATTGATGCCGCTCAAAAACACTTTACTTTTTTATCCAACAGCCCTGCAACCATCGAGTATGTTTTAGGTGATGCGCGTTTGCAATTAGAGCAAGAGCCAAATCAACAGTTTGATGTTCTTGTGATTGATGCTTTCTCGGGTGATTCTGTTCCGATTCATTTGCTTACCAAAGAAGCATTTACACATTACTTTAGGCATTTAAAGAGTGATGGAATTTTGGCTTTGCACATTACTAATCGCTTTCTGGACTTGAAGCCAGTTGTTAAAACGGCTGCAAACGCATTTGATCAAGATATCAAGGTAGTAAGCTTTGCTGCCTCAGAAACGAAGGTAGGCTATCGGTCTGAATGGGCGCTGATCAGTAAAGATAAAAAGGCTTTTCGGGATATTCAGTTTATTAACGCGCAAGAGCTCGAAGAGCCTAAGGGTTTTACCCTGTGGCGCGATGATTACAGTAGTCTCTTATCAATCATTAAATGAAAAAAGATATGAGCGAACAAACTAATACAAGCAGTCCTTCAGTTTCACAGTCTGCCCCAGCAAATGAACATCTGATTTGGGTAGACATGGAAATGTCGGGTTTAAATCCTGAAACCGATCGTATTTTAGAAATTGCAATTATTGTGACCGATGCGCACCTCAATACGATTGCCACGGCGCCAGTTTGGGTAGTGCATCAAGAAGATGCCGTTTTGGATGCTATGGATGCCTGGAATAAAGGAACCCATGGACGCTCTGGATTAATTGATAAGGTGAAGCTAGCTACGCAGGATGAGGCGCAAGTCGAGGCAGAATGCATCGCCTTTTTGAAGAAATATATCAAGGCAGGCATTGCTCCAATGTGTGGAAATACGATTGGACAAGATCGGCGCTTTATGGCTAAGTACATGCCCAAACTAGAGGCCTATTTTCATTATCGGAGTATTGATGTTTCCACTCTAAAAGAGTTATGTAAACGTTGGCACCCAGAGTTAGTGAAGGGCTTCACTAAAAAACAGGCACATACAGCATTGGCTGATATTGAAGAATCGATTGAAGAATTAAAGTATTACCGCGAAAAATTTATTGTTCCGCTACCGCAGTAAGCAATTATTTCTTCATAGCACTTTTAGGTCTGAACACCTTAATAACAGACTCATCAGTTTCTATATAGGGGCCACCAATCAGGTCGATGCAATAGGGAACGGCTGCAAAGATTCCTGGAACGATCGGTTTGCCATTGGCATCTTTAAGACCCTCTAAAGTCTCAGCAATTGCCTTGGGTTGGCCTGGCAGATTGATCACCAGGGCGGCATGACCATCTAGCTCTCGTAGAACCGCAGTTTGGCGAGACAAAATCGCTGTAGGTACAAAATTGAGGCTAATTTGACGCATCTGTTCGCCAAATCCTGGCATTTCACGGGTTCCTGCGTCTCTGGTGGCCTCAGGGGTCACATCTCTGCGTGACGGGCCTGTACCGCCTGTAGTGAGCACTAAATCGCATCCAAGCTCATCCACCAGCTCCACAATCGTTTCTGTCACGACTTCAGCCTCATCGGCGATCAGTCGCTCATGAAAGACGCAGGGGTTGCTCACGGCCTGCATTAGCCATGCCTTAAGGGCGGGAATTCCCTCATCTTGGTAAACACCCTGACTGGCTCGGTCAGAGACCGAGATCAGGCCAATTTTGAGTTCATTTGGAGAGTTTCGTTTCCAAGCTTCGGTATGCTTCATGTTTCTATTCTAGCTATTATTAGGGCATGTTTACATATACATCGAATCAGTTTCAAGAAATCGTCGATTTCATGCTTAAAGAGGCCAAAAAAAGAGGGGCTTCAGATGCGGTTGCAGAGGTTTCAGAGGGGCAGGGACTTTCTGTAACAGTCCGCAAGGGGGAGGTCGAGACCATTGAGCAAAGCTTGGATAAGCAAGTTGGCGTAACCGTCTTTTTGGGTCATCGGCGAGGAAATGCTAGCACCAGTGATTTTTCTAAGGACTCCCTAAAGGCGACAGTAGAAGCTGCGTACCATATTGCGCAGCATACCGCGGAAGATAATTGCGCGGGACCAGCAGAGCGTGAATTGCTCGAAAAAAATCCTTTAGATTTAGATTTGTTTTATCCGTGGAATATTGACGCTGCTCATGCAGTGGAGATTGCTCGGGTAGCCGAGGGAAGTGCTTTTGCCGTCAGTAAGCAAATTCAAAATAGTGATGGTGCTTCCGTTTCTGCCCATCATGCCCATTTCATGATGGGAACATCTCACGGCTTTATGGGGGGCTATCCATTTTCAAGGCACTATATTTCCTGTGCGCCCATCGCTACCGAAACAGGAAAGCAGGCAAAGATGCAGCGGGATGACTGGTATTCCAGCTCACGCATTCCTGAAGAGTTAGCGGATCCAGCGTCCATCGGTAAATATGCTGCACAGCGCGCTCTCTCGCGTCTAAAAGCCAGATCTTTAACTACACGTCGTTGCCCTGTGATTTTTGAGGCACCTTTAGCAGCTGGTTTATTGGGCGGCTTAGTGCAAGCTGTTTCTGGCGGTGCTTTATATCGCCGCTCCAGTTTCTTACTGGACAGTTTGGGTAAACAGGTATTGCCGAAACACATTAGCCTCTTTGAAGATCCCCATTTGAAATCACAGACCGGTAGTGCGCCGTTTGATGAAGAAGGGGTAAAAACTTCTGCTCGGACAGTGGTTGAGCAAGGCATATTAGAAGGCTATTTTTTATCTACTTATTCTGCGCGTAAATTAGGTATGAAGACTACCGGTAATGCGGGTGGATCTCATCATTTAACATTAAAGAGTAAAAAAACACCTAAAGGCGGTTTACCAGCCTTACTCAAGGAGATGGGTACTGGCTTATTAGTGACTGAGTTAATGGGCCAAGGCGTGAACTATGTGACGGGCGATTATTCACGTGGCGCGTTTGGTTACTGGGTTGAAAATGGTGAAATTCAACATCCAGTTGAAGAAGTAACCATTGCTGGTAATCTGCGCGACATGTTGTTGGACATTGCCCTAGTCGGCAGTGATACGCTAATACGTGGCACCAAGGAAACGGGGTCGATCTTAATTGGCTCAATGACAGTAGGTGGTAAGTAATATCAATATCTCAGATATTTGAGGAGACTGAAATGCAAAGACGTTCTTTTTTAAAGAAAGCCACATTAGGTGCTGGCGCTGCTGCTCTAGCTGTTCCAGCGATTGCAGATAATTTGCCAACCCTAAATTGGCGTCTTGTTTCTAGCTTTCCTAAATCTCTAGATACCTTGTATGGCACACCCGAAATTTTTGCCAATGCTCTACGCAAGGCAACTGACGGTAAATTTAATATCAAAGTATTTGCTGCAGGAGAAGTGGTCCCCGCTTTGCAAGTTTTAGATGCCGTTCAAAATGGCACCGTAGAGTGCGGGCATACTGCAGGCTATTACTACCTTGGTAAAAATAGCGCATTTATTTTTGATACCGCCGCCCCTTTTGGAATGACTGCGCGTCAACAGTCCGCTTGGATGCTCCAAGGTAATGGCATGAAGCTAATGCGTGAGCTATATGCTAGCTATAACATTGTGAATTTTCTGGGTGGCCAAACGGGTACGCAAATGGGAGGCTGGTTCCGCAAGGAAATTAAATCCCCAGCTGATTTAAAGGGCCTCAAATTTCGGATTGCTGGCTTTGCTGGCCAGGTGCTGGCTAAATTAGGAGTAGTCCCGCAACAACTGCCTGCTGGAGAAATCTATTCAGCCTTAGAAAAGGGCACGATCGATGCTGCAGAATTTGTTGGTCCTTATGACGATGAAAAATTGGGCTTAGCAAAGGTAGCTAAAAATTATTATTACCCTGCCTTTTGGGAGGGGGCTGCTGCACTTTCATTCTTGGTAAATAAAAAACAATGGGATTCATTGCCTCCCTCATATCAGGCAGCTTGGGAGTCTGCTGCCATCATGGCCCATCATGATATGTGTGCAAAATACGATGCCTTAAATCCGCCTGCGCTCCAGCGACTATTACAAAATGGTGCAGTACTGCGTAAATTTAATACTTCAGTACTTGACGCCTGCTTTAAGGCATCTGAAGAGGCTTATGCAGAAGAGTCTGCTAAAAATCCCCAGTTTAAAAAGATCTTTGAGGACTATCGTGTCTTTAGAAACATGGAAGCGCAATGGTTTGGAGTGGCCGAAGAGGCCTTTGCTCAATACAGCTTTAGTAAAAAGTTGTAATACCGTTCTTATTTGCGTTGTAGCGTCAAAAAATGGAAAGCTATCTCACCCTCAGAGCCTGGGGTGCGTTCAACCTCTAGCCACTCATCAGGATTTGGTACTTTAAAGAAAGTATCGCCACCTTCTACATCCATTTCAATTTCAGTAATGTAGAGCTGATCTGCTTTTGGAAAAGCTTGAGTAAATAATTGCTCTCCACCAATCACAAAGACACGAGGCGTTTCGCTGAGTCGATTCAGAGCTTCATCTAGTGAGCTGGCTAGCTCAGCGCCATTCAAAATGAGATCTGGATTGCGACTAACCACAATATTGCGGCGTCCAGGTAGTGGACGACCAATCGATTCCCAGGTCTTACGACCCATAATGACTGGGAAGCCCATGGTGACCCGCTTAAAGAACTGTAGATCAGCAGAAATTTTCCATGGCATTTGGTTATCGCGGCCGATGACATGGTTGCGTGAGCGCGCAACAATCATAGAAATAGCAGGTTGGGTCATAAAAAAGCGTTCTTAAATAGCTACTGGAGCTTTAATGTGTGGATGACATTCGTATCCAGTAATTTCAAAATCTTCAAACTCATAATCAAAAATAGAGTCTGGCTTTCGAAGAATATTCAGTTTTGGAAGTGGGAAGAAGTCTCGTGAGAGCTGTAAGTCCACTTGTTCAAGATGATTGCTATAAAGATGGCAATCGCCACCAGTCCAAATAAAATCACCCACTTCTAAATTGCATTGTTGTGCCACCATATGCGTGAGCAATGCATAGCTAGCGATATTAAAAGGCACGCCCAAGAAAATATCAGCACTGCGCTGGTAGAGCTGACATGATAATTTGCCATCGGCTACATAAAACTGAAAGAAGGCATGGCAAGGAGCTAAAGCCATGCGAGGAATATCAGCTACGTTCCATGCAGAAACAATAATTCGACGGGAATCAGGATTTTTCTTGATCGTTTCAATCACTTCAGCAATTTGATCAATATGCTGTCCATTGGGAGCAGGCCAAGAGCGCCATTGATAGCCGTAGATAGGGCCTAATTCACCATCGGGTGCAGCCCATTCATTCCAAATGGATACACCACGCTCCTTGAGCCAATTGTTATTCGTGCTTCCCTTGAGAAACCAGAGTAATTCATAAATGATGGACTTGAGGTGAAGCTTTTTAGTCGTCACCATTGGAAAACCATCGGCCAGATTAAAGCGCATCTGATGCCCAAAAACAGAAATCGTTCCTGTACCAGTGCGGTCCGATTTTTGGACGCCTTTGGCAAGGACTTCTTTCATAAGATCGTGATATTGGCGCATAAGAATTTGGCTAAAAATGAATGGTTATACGATAGCTTACTCGAATGTGGGCGACTTCACTCCAAGTGCCTTATGGAGCTTAGTAGAGGTAGTAGTGTATTGGAGCTGAATTGGTTTGTCTGGGTTTAGATATTCTGCTGCAGCAAAGGCGGCTAAAGCAGCCTCATGAAATCCAGATAAGATCAATTTTTTCTTGCCTGGGTAGACGTTGATATCACCAACCGCATAAATTCCCGGAATGCTCGTTTC
>CANIMS010000055.1 GCA_947468785.1 Betaproteobacteria bacterium | reverse complement strand
TCTGATTTATTAAAAGCAGAGAAATGCTTTGCTGTTACCGATGCTGAGAGCCAGACCTTTACTACCCCAGCAGTTTCTCAAAATAAAGCCGAGGTGTATTTTGAGATTGAGGATTAAGCGTTATTTCTCAACAAATGCGCGTTCAAAGACGTAATCACCTAATTGACCAAGACTAGGGGATACCTTAAATCCTTTTGCATCCAACATCGCTGCAGTTTCTTTTAGCATCGAGGGGCTTCCACAAATCATCGCTCTATCAACAGCAGGATCTAGAGGTGGTAGGCCAATATCTTTAAAGAGCTGACCTGATTCAATGGCAGTAGTAAGGCGACCAGTATGCTTAAAGGCTTCGCGTGTCACAGTAGGGTAATAGATCAGTTTTTCACGAATGAGTTCGCCAAGGTACTCATCTTGAGCGAGTTCATTTTTAATATAGTCGCTATAAGCCAATTCACTGACAAGGCGCACGCCATGGATCAGAACTACCTTTTCAAATTTCTCATAGGTTTCTGGATCACGAATGATGCTCATAAAAGGCGCCAATCCAGTACCAGTGCTAAACAAATATAAATGCTTACCTGGATTTAAATCATCAAGCACTAAAGTGCCAACTGACTTTTCACTGACCAGAATAGGATCTCCGACTTGAATTTTTTGTAAGCGGGAGGTGAGGGGCCCATCTTGCACTTTGATGCTTAAAAACTCAAGGTGCTCGGCATAATTTGGACTAGCCACGCTATAGGCTCTGACCAAGGGTTTTTCATCTACCTCAAGACCAATCATCAAGAAATGGCCACTACGAAAGCGCAGGCCTTTATTGCGGGTAGTGGTAAAGCTAAATAAGGTGTCGTTCCAGTGGTGAACGGATAGAACGGTTTCAGTGTTGTAGGCAGCCATAAGAATGCAAATAAATAAATCAATGTTTTGGATAATAGCTAATTATCACATTCTTGATCCGCTAAATTGAGGCAAATAGCCTGTATTTAGGACTATCTAGTGATATAGGTCAAATTTTTAGTCATTAAGGACTTCTGAAATAGACCCGTTTTGAAGGGCTATGATGTCAGAATAGGCTTGAAATTTAATTCCAGAAATGACTATGGCAATTTTGACTGTAAATGCAGGATCTTCTTCTTTAAAGTTTTCGGTTTACCCAATGCTAGATGGATCAGTGCTACCTAGTATTTTGTCCGGAAGCTTTGAGGGACTAGAGCCAGGTGGTGATGCTGACTTACGCTATGCATATCAAGGCACGCAGCATGCAAAGCACTTTCGGATTCCAGAGCGCGACCCTTTTATGGCGGCACTTGGGCATTTAAAGGAGCTACTGCTGAGTATTGATGGCTTGCCATCGATTCAGGCTGTATCACATCGTATTGTGCATGGCGGCTCGGAGTTTTTTCAGCCGGTCATTGCCACTGACACTATCTTAGAAAAGTTATCCGCCTTGAGTCCATTGGCGCCCCTGCATCAGTCGCATAGTTTGGATGGTGTTCGTGCGTTCTCGAAGGCCTTTCCAGGGATTCCTCAAGTGCTATGTTTTGATACTGCATTTCACAAAACCATGAGTCATTTAGAAACATCACTTGCCTTACCCCAAGAGATTACTCAGCAGGGCGTACGTAGATATGGTTTTCATGGCATTTCGTATCAATACATTATTGGTGAACTCATTGAGAATAGCTCGCACGCTAAAGATAAGGTCTTGATGGCGCATCTAGGTAATGGGGCTAGCTTATGTGCAGCGGTAGACGGTAAAAGTATTGCAACCACTATGGGGTTTTCTGCTTTAGATGGCCTGATGATGGGAACGCGAAGTGGTTCTCTAGATGCGGGGGTATTAATGTATTTAGTAGAGCGAGGTTATACCCACAAACAACTTCAAGAGCTGCTATATCGAAAAAGTGGCTTACTGGGGGTGTCGACTATCTCTGCAGATATGCGTAAGTTGAGGCAAGATTCAAGCCCACTAGCCAAGCAGGCAATTGATTTGTTTACCTACCGCATGATTCGTGAAGCAGGGGCTATGATTGCTTGTCTTGGCGGATTAGATTTAGTTTCGTTTAGCGGGGGAATTGGTGAGCACGATAGCATTTTGCGCTCAGCTGTTTGTCAAAAGTTATCTTGGCTTGGTATTGAGTTAGATGAAGAGTTAAATCGTAGTGCCACGGCTAACTTCACTCTTAAAATTAGCACCGCACGAAGTCGCATTGAGGTTTGGGTAGTCCCTACGGATGAGGGTCTCATGATTGCTAAAGAGGCAGTCAATTTACTGCGATCTACAGCTTAGGAAGATTAATTGATTTTTGCTGGCCCTGAGCTTTCTCGAATGCATAACTCAGGTTGAATATTGATTGATTTCATGGTTTCGCCATTCAATAGTCGATAAATAGACTCTGCCGCATAAACACCAACATCACGCTGTTTTAAATCAACAGAGGTAATGGAGGGAATCGTAAATGCAGAAAAGTCATTGTTATTAAAAGAAACTACTGAAATGTCTGCAGGTACTTTTTTGCCAATTTCATAAAGGCCGCGGAGAACTCCAAGTGCATGGTAATCGCTGGTGCAGATAATGGCAGTAGTCTCAGGATGCTGATTAAGGACAGCCTCCACGGCAGCCCTCCCAGAGCTAAAGCGGTGATCCTCCTCAATAATGGCTGAGGGCGCTATATTGACACCAGCACTTTTTAATTCTTTTTTCACTCCTGTAAGACGTGCAGCTGCTCGTGCGTTATGGAGCAGCGGGACACCAATGTAGGCAAATGATTGATGGCCTAAATCGAGTAAGTGCCTAGCAGCCATTTGCCCTGCTTTACTCTGATTGACGGTAACGTAATGCTTGCCTTTGGGGTCTGTAGTGGTCCACAAAAGAAGATGCGGAATATCTCGATGATCAAGAGTGTCAAATAGTCCTTGGTCGTGATCTTCGCCAAGCAGAATTAAGGCATCGGCACCTTGCTCTAGAAGTCGATACGCTGCAGATTCTGAGCTAGCAGAGGAATACTCCGGCTGCGAAACAATCAAGGTAATTTTTTGTGCCTCAAGGGCATCATTGAGATCAGAAATCGTCTGAGCAAAAGTGGAGATCCCATTTTTGGGAATGACGGCGCCAACTACAATCGGTTTATTGGCTCTTAGATTTCTGCCGGCAGGGTCGGGTAGATAGTGCAGTTTCTTGACATGCTTGAGGATCCGTTCCCGCGTCTTTACTGCTACTAAATCAGGACGTGTTAATGCTCTGGAGACCGTTCCGGGAGATACGGCCGCTGCCTTAGCAACATCATGAAGAGTGGGGATATTTTTTTTACTCATATCAGGGCCTGAAACCTCATTACACCATGATGAGCTCCTTTTTTGCAATCGTTTGCATATTTTTTTTGATGATGATAGGATATTGCAAACGTTTGCATAAATATCGATTTAATCGAGCTAATCAGGGGAATGTGAGAAATGACCACAACAAAACATGAGATCGTCAAAACACTAGTGGAATGCGGGGCAAAACACGCTTTTACCTTGCCTGGCTTGGGAATCACCTGGATGCTTGATGATTTTTATCGGGCTCGGGCAGACATCAAATTAGTACTGACACGGAGTGAGCAACATGCTTCGATCATGGCTCAGGCCTACGGAAAGGTAACTGGCACACCGGCAGTTCTCATGGGTATGGGGCCATTTTTAACTACTACTGGTGCCTTTGGAATTTTAGAGGCTTACTTTGCTGGATCACCAATGGTGGTTCTCACTGATACATCTTGTTATGACGGTTTTGCGATGCGTGGCGTATATCAAACGATGACTGGTGATTATGGTGCTGCTGATGCTGCAACGGTTTTAAAAACCATGACCAAGTTTTGTGCCTATGCCACCGAAATTGATGAAGCGATCTATGGCGTACAGATGGCGTTTAAGCATGCAAGCCTGCCACGTTACGGACCTGCAGCGGTTGTATTGAAGTCCAGCATCATTCGGCGAGACTTTGAAATTAATCCAAGGGTGAGTCTCTACCCATCTGCTGGACATTTGCAATATACCCCTGCTAGACCAGATGCTAAAGCGGTTGATGAGTTAGCTGGAATGATTAAAAAAGCCGCTCGTCCACTATTAATCGTGGGGCAGGGCGCACAAAATGATCGCACTAGAGACCTATTGGCAAAAGTGGCTGGTAAGGGCGGTCTTGCAGTGGCAACGAGCTACAACGGTAAGGGTGTTGTAGATGAATCTTCACCTATTAGCGTTGGTATGTTGGGTACCTGGGGATGTAAGGCTGCTAATAACGCATTACGTGATGCTGATTTAGTGATTGCCTTAGGCGCTAGTCTTGGGCCAGATTACATGCGTTTTTGTGAGGCGGGTTTCTTAAATCCGCAGAATCAAACACTCGTTCAAATCGACATTGATCCGCGTAATAGTGGTTGGGTCTATCCCGTTAAGCTTTCTATTACCGGTGATGCAGGGGATGCATTAGAAATGATGCAAGCCGCAGATCTTGGTGAATCAAAACGACTTGATCGCTTAAAGTGGATTGCAGAAAATAATCTCAAGAGTCGCTATGGTGTGATTGATGAATACAAGACAGCAGAAGGAACGGTTCATAACGTCGATATTGTTCGAGCACTTGATCAACACTTAACCCCCGATCATTTACTAACGCTTGACGCTGGTAATAATCGCATCTGGGTTACAGGAACCTTAAAGATTCGGACTCCTGGTCAGCTGCTGGTGCCTGGTGGTATTGGTGGGATGGGGTGGTCTATTCCTGCCGGGGTGGGTGCAAAAATCGGTAGACCCGATAAGCGCGTGATTTCTTTAACAGGCGATGGTGGTGCCGGTATGTCTGTAGCTGCCTTATCTACTGCTATTTCTGAGAATGCACCGATTACTGTCGTTGTCGCTAACAATGCTGGTTTAGGAATGGTGCGTGACAATATGAAAGGCGAACCCTACGGTGTCAATTACCCACCAACGAATTTTGCTACGATTGCCAAAGGAATGGGCTGTCATGCTATCGAGGTAACGCGATCACAAGATATGCTGGAAGCCTTGAAAGAAGCAGAAAAAATGGATGGTCCATGTTTGATTGATGTAGCGGTAGATCCGGCAGCAAGCCATCATCCTGCTTCAGATTATTAAGGGAATGCTATCAAGATGAAACCAGTCGCAGTCATTACTGGAGCTGCAAACAATATTGGGCTTGCTATTGCCAATAAATTCAGCGAGCACTACCAGGTGATTGGATTGGATCGCGCTTTTCAATCTGAAGAAAAGGGCTCTGGTATTGCAGAGGGTCCATTTAAAAGGGTAGCGTGTGATATTACGAATCCTGAAGAGGTGGAGAGTGCCCTGCATTTGGCCAGAACATTTGGCCCTATTAAGGCTGTAGTAAACAGCGCTGCTATTACGGAGCAACGTGCTTCTATTAAAGATACATCCATTGAGTCCTGGCGCAAGATGATGGATATTAATTTAACAGGGGCATTTATTGTGATGAAGGCTTCAATACCTCATCTTCAAGAATCTAAAGGCGCTGGTTTATTGATCACTTCACGTGCAGGTAAGGTAGGTTATGCAGGTTTTGATCCAAACCCAGCAGGCACAAAGGCACATTATTGCGCCTCTAAGGCCGGTGTTATTTCTCTCATTAAATCTCTTGCTATAGAGCTTGCGCCATTTGGTGTTCGAGTCAACGGTCTTGCGCCTGGCTCGATAGAAGGTACGATGATTCCAAAAGAGCTGTGGGCTGGATTGGCTGAAAAAATTCCGCTAAAGAGATTGGGTTTGCCTACCGAAATTGCAGAGGCAGCATATTTCCTTTGTTCAGATGGAGCATCCTATATTACGGGCCACATATTAGATGTTAACGGCGGAACCTTAATGGATTAGTGATATGACTCAAACAAATAGCTTTCACCAACAAGTGGTTTTAATTACTGCGGCAGCCAGTGGCTTAGGCCGAGGTATCGCGATTGATCTAGCTAGTCGTGGGGCAACAGTTCATGTATGGGATAGAGATGCTCAGGCTTTAGCAGAACTCGCGAGTTATGCAAAGTCTGAAAATTTAGCCATTCCCACTAAGGCGGTTGACTTGGCAAATGAGCAGGAGGTAGAGCAGGCATTTAGAGCTGTTGTTGAACAATCTGGAAAGATTGATGTATTAATTAACAATGCAGGCGGCTCTTTGCATACACCATTTAACTTCCTCAAGCAGACAAGAGAGGATTGGGATCGGGTGTTTAATCTGAATTTAATGCTCACAGTCAAACTAACCCAATTAGTGATTCCGTTAATGGTTGAAAAGCAATATGGACGAATTATTAATCTGGGTTCTAAGGCTGGTCGATACGGAAGCTTATTTGCGGGTGCCAACTATGTTGCGGTTAAGGGCGCTATTCATGCCCTCACACTACAGTTGGCGCAAGAGTTTGGACCGCAGGGAATCACTTGTAATGCTATTTGTCCTGGTGCAGTAATGACACCAAGAGTCCAAGGATTATTGAAAGAGCGCCAATCAGATGAGCAGCGCCAAAAAATCCTAAGTGAAATTCCGGTTCGTAGGCATGGTGAGGTGGACGATATAGCAAATACTGTTGCGTTTTTAGCCTCCCCGCAAAGTGGTTTTATTACAGGCGTATTGTTAGATGTAAATGGTGGTCAAGCGATGAGCACTTAGTTGCTTTTATTAATTTATGGAGATATGAAATGAAAAAAACTTTCATGGTCACTTTACTGGGCGCAGTACTGTTTTCTGTTGGTGGTCAAGCTTTTGCCCAGAGTTACCCTAATAAGCCAGTCAAGGTTATTATTCCCTTCCCGCCAGGTGGCGCTACCGATATTGTTGGTAGAGCAATGGCTGAAAGATTGCAAAATGCTTTGGGACAAACCTTCATTGTGGAGAATAAACCCGGTGCAAGCGGCAATATTGGCATTGGCGAGGCAACTCGGGCCGCTCCAGATGGTTATACCTTAGTGATTGGTTCACCACAGACCTTAACGATTAACCATCAAATTATTAAAAGCACGCCATTTAATCCGCAAAGAGATTTAGCACCAATTGTGGTGATTGCTTCTGTGCCGAATGTCTTAATAGTAAACAACAAGCTGCCAGTAAAAAATGCACAAGAACTCATTGCATATGCCAAGGCGAATCCAGGCAAGCTCAGTGGTGGATCATCCAGTATTGGCGGCAGCCCCCATTTAGCACTAGAGTCGATGAAGGCTACTTATGGCCTTGATATTGTTCATGTGCCCTACAAAGGTAGCGCGCCTGCTTTGCAAGATTTAGTAGGTGGTCAAATCAGCATGATGTTTGATAACCTTCCTGCTGCTTTGCCATTAATTAATGGCGGCCAAATCAAGGCACTTGGAGTAACTACCTTAAAGAGAACCGCGTCGGCGCCAGAGATTCCAACCCTAGATGAGTCTGGCATGAAAGGTTTTGATTCGCAAGGTTGGTTTGCTTTATTGGCACCAGCTGGAACTCCCACTCCAATCTTGGATAAGATCAATGCAGAGGCAAATAAGATCATTAATACGCCAGAGTTTCGTGAGCGCATGACGAAGGTTGGTGCTGATACTGTAGGAGGCTCTATTGATGAATTTAAAGCCAGAATTAAATCTGAAACTGAGCGTTGGGGTAAGGTAATTCAGGCGGCTGATATTAAAGCGGAATAATCATTTATCTCTCAAGTAAAAAGGCATCCAATGGATGCCTTTTTTATTTGCTACTGAATCAGATTAACACTCAAACTTCGAAACCAACTCCTTAAGCTTAGCCGAAACTCTAGCCAATTCAGCAGAAGAGTTTTGAATTTCTGATGATCCCGCAGATATACCGCGCGATGCCAGAGCGACAGCTTCAACGGTTTCGGTAATTCTGGCTGAGCTACCTGCTGATGTAGAAATATTGCGAGAGATCTCACTAACGGTAGCTGCTTGCTCCTCAACAGCTGTAGCAATAATGCTTGAGATGTCATCAATCTTATTAATAATCTGAGTGATTTCAGCAATGGATTCGATGGCACCTTTAGCATCTGCTTGGATGGCATCAATCGATTGACCAATTTCATTGGTGGCTTTGGCGGTAGAGCGGGCTAACTCTTTGACTTCATTAGCCACTACAGCAAAACCTTTACCTAGCTCGCCAGCCCTCGCAGCCTCAATGGTAGCGTTTAGGGCTAATAAATTGGTTTGCTCTGCAATGTCGGCAATAACAGCTACTACTTCACCAATTTGAATGCTGCTATTACTCAGTTTAGACATTTGCTGATTAGTGCTATTGGCAATCGTCACGGCTTGATTGGCAACACGAGAAGCTTCCATGGCATTAATCGAAATCTCACGAATACTGGTGCTAAATTCTTCGGCAGAAGTAGCAACCGATTGTGTGTTTTGACTAACGATGTCAGAAGATTGGGCTACTTCGTTCGCCTGAGAGGAGGTCTCTTCAGCATTGGCATTGAGTTGAGCGCTGACAGCAGCAAGCTCCTCTGAGGAAGCGCTAATCATGAGAGCATTACTGCTGATC
>CANIMS010000054.1 GCA_947468785.1 Betaproteobacteria bacterium | reverse complement strand
TTACAGCTGAAGGTATTGTTGCTTCATTTATTAATGGCACTAATGGCGCCTTGCTTGAAGTGAACTGTGAAACTGATTTCGTTTCAAAGAACGATGACTTTTTGGCTTTTACAAATGCATGCGTTAAGTTGGTTGCTGAAAAGAACCCAGCTGACGTTGCTGCCTTGTTGGCATTGCCAATGAATGGTCAAACCGTTGATGAAGTTCGTAGCGCATTGATCGGTAAGATCGGCGAAAACATTATGCCGCGTCGTTTTAAGCGTTTTACTGGTGGTGGAAAGTTGGTTTCCTACCTTCATGGCACACGTATTGGTGTAATGGTTGAGTTTGATGGCGATGAAACAGCCGCTAAAGACATCGCAATGCACATTGCAGCGATGAAGCCAGTTGCCTTATCGATGGCCGATGTTCCTGCTGAGTTAATTGCTGTTGAGCGTAATGTTGCAGTTCAAAAAGCTGCTGAGTCTGGCAAACCACCTGAAATCGTTGAAAAAATGGTTGAGGGTTCAGTTCAGAAGTACCTCAAAGAAGTGTCCTTGTTAAACCAATCATTTGTCAAAAATGATAAGCAAACCGTTGAGCAAATGCTCAAGGCTGCAAACACCAACATTAAGGGTTTTACGATGTTTGTTGTGGGTGAGGGCATTGAGAAGCGTCAAGATGACTTTGCGGCTGAAGTAGCTGCGCAGGTTGCTGCTGCTAAAGCCACTGCTTAAATAGCGGTTCCGGGCTTAGCCTGGTAGCTTGTTTTACCCTAATGGGCATAGAAACCTTGGTTTCTATGCCCTTTTCTTTGATCTATCCCAAGCCCTTTATAATTTGGCGGAGATATTAAAAAGCGCTTAAAGATCAATAAGCTAAGCAATAAAGTTGCCTAGCAAATTACGGAAAAATACGATATGCCAGCTTACAAACGAGTCCTACTAAAACTATCTGGTGAAGCCCTTATGGGTGAAGATGCTTTTGGCATTAATCCGATCACGATCGACGCCATGGTCTCTGAAATTGCTCAGGTAGTGAGTAGCGGGGTAGAGTTGGCGATTGTGATTGGTGGCGGAAATATTTTCCGTGGTGTAGCTGGTGGTGCTGCAGGTATGGATCGAGCAACTGCCGATTACATGGGTATGTTAGCTACCATGATGAATTCTTTAGCATTACAAGATGCATTACGTCAAAAAGGTGTTGAGGCTCGAGTGCAGTCCGCACTGAGGATGGATCAAGTAGTAGAGCCCTATATTCGCCCGCGCGCTATTCGCGCAATGAGCGAAGGTAAGGTTGTGATTTTTGCAGCAGGTACGGGTAACCCATTCTTTACTACCGATACAGCGGCAGCACTACGTGGTGCTGAGATGGGTGTTGACGTCATGCTGAAGGCCACGAAGGTGGATGGCATCTATAGTGCGGATCCAGTAAAGGATCCAGCTGCTACTCTATACAAGACCATCACCTTTGATGAAGCCATCATTAAAAACTTACAGGTCATGGATGCAACTGCTTTTGCATTGTGTCGGGACCGAAAATTACCAATCAAAGTATTTTCAATACTCAAGCCTGGCGCTCTGATGCGCGTAGTGCAGGGTGAACCTGAAGGTACTCTAGTACACGTTTAATAGGAGGCTTGATGTCTGCAACAGAAATTAAAACCAATACTGATCAAAAGATGCAAAAGTCTCTTGATGCGTTAAAAGCCAATTTGGCAAAAATTCGTTCTGGGCGAGCTAACCCAGGAATTTTGGAACATATTCAAGTTGAATATTACGGTAACCCAACTCCCTTAAGTCAGGTAGCTAGTTTGGGATTAGCTGATGCTCGTACGATTAATGTGCAACCATTTGAAAAGACTATGGTTGCGGTTATTGAAAAAGCGATTCGTGACTCTGATTTAGGTTTAAATCCAGCATCCCAGGGCACTGTTATTCGTGTGCCAATGCCCGCTTTGACTGAAGAGCGTCGTCGTGAATTAACAAAAGTAGTTAAAAACGAGGGAGAAGAGTCTAAGATCGCAGTTCGTAACTTGCGCCGTGATGCCAATGAACACCTCAAGCGTTTAACGAAAGACAAAGAGATTTCTGAGGATGAGGAGCGTCGCGCAACAGATGATATTCAGAAGATGACTGATAAGGCTGTTGTTGAAATCGACAAGATCATTTCAGAAAAAGAAAAAGAGATCATGACGGTTTAAACCGGACTGCAATCTCCATCCCTCATGACCAATCACATTAGTTCAACCCTCGCCGTACCGCAAGCAAATGCGATACCGCGACATGTTGCCATCATCATGGATGGCAATGGGCGTTGGGCTAGCAAGCGATTAATGCCCAGAGTAGCAGGGCATGCAGAAGGCTTGGGCGCAGTTCGTAAAATTGTTGAAGAGTGTCGTCGTACGGGCGTTGAATATTTAACGGTCTTTGCATTCAGTTCAGAAAATTGGCGGCGCCCTCCAGAGGAAGTCGGCTTTCTAATGAAGCTCTTTTTGAAATCTCTCAAAGGTGAAGTATCAAAACTTGCAGAAAATGATATTTGTTTGCGTCTCATTGGCGATTTGAGTCGTTTTGACTCAGGGATTCAGGAGATGGTGCAATTTTCTGAGGAAAAAACTGCGGGATGTAAGAGTTTGACGTTTACTGTTGCAGCCAATTACGGCGGACGTTGGGATATTTTGCAAGCTATGCGTCGCTGCATGGTAGCAAACCCAAACTTGCAGCCAGAACAGGTTACTGAAGAATTATTGCAGCCCCATTTATCGATGGCTTATGCCCCTGAGCCTGATTTATTTATTCGTACTGGTGGGGAGCAGCGAATTAGCAACTTTTTGTTGTGGCAGTTGGCCTATACCGAGCTGTATTTCACGGATATTTTATGGCCAGATTTTGACGAAATCCAATTGCATAAGGCGTTTGAGTGGTATAGCCAACGCGAGCGCCGCTTTGGCTGCACTAGCGCTCAACTTGCATCAAAAGTGATGAGCGAAGCAGTTTGATTTTCCCTCTAGCGAATTCATGTTAAAAACCCGAATCATCACTGCCATTATTTTGTTGGCAGTCTTGTTGCCAATCTTATTTTGGCTACCTGCTATTTACATTTCGATATTTTTCTTGCTAGCCCTATCCGCTGCCGCATGGGAATGGAGCCGTTTACTCTATCCGCAAGCAGGCCGATCTGCCTTGCTATATGCGGCATTTTGTGTGGTGATCATTTTATTGCTGCTGGCTATACAAAACTTTAGCTGGCAATTTGCCTTATTGCTATTAGCAGTGATTTTTTGGTTTTTCTTAGCCCCTTTTATTTTGGCGAAGGGCATGAATGCTTCACTCGATAAGTTGCGGCCATTTTATGTTGTTCTTGGACTGATTTTATTGCCTGCAACTTGGTTTGCCTTAGTTTTTCTACGGGAATTAGGCCTGATATTCTTATTAAGTACGATGGCTTTAGTTTGGGTTGCCGATATTGGCGCTTACTTTGTTGGGAAAGCATTTGGTAAACGCAAACTGGCAGCACAAATTAGCCCTGGAAAATCAGTAGAGGGAGCCTTGGGCGGGCTATTGCTTTGCTATGGGTATGCTTTGCTTTGCATATTTTATTTACCCTTTGAATCGACTCTATTTGGTGCTTGGGCAATTCGGTTTGGGTGGGTGCCAATGTTCTTGATGGTGACAGTGCTTACAGCATTTAGTATTTTTGGTGATTTATTCGAGTCACAGTTAAAGCGCATGGCAGGCGTAAAAGATAGTAGTCATTTATTACCAGGGCATGGTGGTGTACTTGATCGGGTTGATGCATTAATTCCGACTATGCCAATTGCAGCTTTACTTGCGGGGCTAGTGTAAGAGTCATGAGGCATATCACTATTCTTGGATCAACAGGATCTATTGGTGTGAATACCCTAGATGTCGTTCGGGCACATCCAGATCGCTTTAAGGTATTTGCTTTGACTGCTAGCAAGCAGGTTGAGCTCTTGGCTGAGCAGTGTGCCGAGTTCTCTCCTGCACTTGCCGTTATCGGCGATGCACAAGGGGCTGCTCGTTTGACAGCTTTACTGTTAGAAAAGAATATTCGTACTCAAGTTTTATATGGACCAGAAGGATTGGTAGCTGCGGTTACAGATTCTGCTTGCGATACGGTCATGGCTGCCATTGTTGGAGCTGCCGGATTGGTTCCTACTTTAGCGGCCGCAAAAGCAGGCAAAAGAGTATTGTTGGCCAATAAAGAAGCTTTAGTGATGTCTGGCAATTTGTTCATGCAGGCCATGAAATCTGGTGGCGGGGAGCTTCTGCCAATTGATAGTGAACACAATGCCATCTTCCAGTGTCTTCCGCCTCAGTTTACTAAGTCGCCCAAACCTGCTTTAGGGGTAGAAGAATTGTGGCTCACTGCTTCTGGTGGACCATTTAGAGATACACCCCTTGAGCAACTCACTGCGATCACTCCGGCGCAAGCCTGTGCTCATCCTAATTGGGTAATGGGTAGAAAAATCTCAGTAGATTCTGCAACGATGATGAACAAGGGTCTTGAGGTAATCGAGGCTTTTTGGTTGTTTGGCCTGCCCTTAGAAAAAATTAAGGTTTTCATTCATCCGCAAAGCGTAGTTCATTCAATGGTGCGCTATGTCGATGGATCTGTCATTGCGCAATTGGGTCAGCCTGATATGCGTACACCCATTGCATATGGACTGGCATGGCCCGACAGGATAGAGGCTGGAGTGGCTCCACTCAATTTGGCTAAATTGGCTGACTTAAGTTTTAGTGAACCTGATTTAGGCCGCTTTCCTTGCCTAGCCCTTGCTTTTTCAGCAGCCAAGACCGGTGGAATAGCGCCAACCGTTCTAAATGCTGCGAATGAGATTGCAGTTGCTGCATTCTTGGACGAGGGAATGTCTTATTTAGATATACCTAAAGTGGTCGAAAAAACATTGAACGCCATTCAATCTGGGCCAGTCGATTCTCTTGAAGTCATTTTAGATATCGATGCACAAGCAAGAAGAGTGGCCCGCGACCATATCAGTGCGATTTAGTATCTGTTGAAGCTACCGAGGAATTTTATTTGCAAGCCTTAATTACTCTTGCCGCTTTTTTAGTCACCATTGGGGTGCTGGTGAGCTTTCACGAGTTCGGTCATTTTTTGGCTGCGCGGATTTGCGGCGTTCGAGTTTTGAGATTCGCGGTTGGATTTGGTAGGCCACTTTTTACCTATCGAGCTAGTAATCAAACCGAGTGGGTATTAGCAGCGATCCCCTTGGGTGGTTACGTCAAATTATTGGATGGCCGTGATCGCGAACAGGTAATTACTCCCCAAGAAGAAGCACATGCTTTTGATAATAAAAAATTATGGCAACGATCCTTTATTGTGGCAGCCGGACCCTTTGCTAATTTCTTACTGGCAGTAATTCTGTTTGCTGTCATTTATGTCTCGGGAGTTCCTCAGTTACCTGCTGTTTTGGATGCTCCACCTGAGCAATCTCTTGCAGCTAAATTTGGCATATCAAAGGGTGATAGGGTAGTAGGTTGGCAAGATTTATCAGGCGATGATAGTGTCATCCGCTTAGGAGAGTTTGACCCCATTCCAAGTTGGAATGCTTTACGCTGGGACTTATTAAATTCTGTAACGGCTCATCAAGGTTTTGTCTTGGAGATGCAAAGTGCTAATGGCGGAATTTATTCCAAGGCTTTTCCTGCACAAGATTTACCGCAAATATCTCCCGATTCAGATGCAATGCTGGCCTTGGGAATTAGACCAATGATTAGCTCTCCTTCGACTTGGCAGGAGCTGCAATTGGGGCCAATTGAGGCACTCGCTTATGCCAGCCGCCGAGTCTGGTTGATCACCAAGGTTTCTGTAAGGCTAATGGCCGGTATTTTTACTGGAAATACCTCTATCAAACAACTTGGAGGACCACTGAGTATTGCTGATATGGCTGGGAAGTCTGCTCAGGTAGGCTGGCAACCTTTTTTTGCTTTTTTGGCACTCATCAGTATTAGCATTGGCCTCCTCAACTTACTCCCTTTTCCTATGCTGGATGGGGGTCAGCTCCTGTATGATGCATGGGAGTTACTAGCTGGTAAGCGAATTTCGATTTCCCTGCAAGAGCAGTTCCAAAGACTGGGCTTTCTTTTGCTGATTTCCCTCTCGCTTCTAGCCCTATTTAATGATTTGCAACGCTATTTTTAATCTTGAATTTTTTGACTTCACCCCTTCCTACTTTTGCCCGATTTTTGGTTCAACTACTTTTAGTTGTCGCTGCTGGTATGAGTTTGAATGCTCAAGCAGCAGATTCTTTTGTAATCAAAGATATTCGCATTGAGGGTCTGCAGCGCGTAGAGCCTGGTACGGTTTTTAGTTACCTGCCTGTACAAGTCGGCGATACCTTTACCAATGAAAAAGGTGCTGAAGCGATTAAGGCCTTATATAGCACCGGTTTTTTCAGAGACGTACAGATTCAAGCGCAGGGCAATGTATTAATTATCATTGTTGAGGAGCGCCCAACAATCTCTCGTATTGAATTTACGGGTATGAAGGAATTTGATCAAGAGGTGGTTCGTAAATCTCTGAAGGCTGTTGGAGTTGCAGAGGCCCGTTTTTATGACAAGGCTTTGATTGATAAGGCCGAACAAGAATTAAAGCGTCAGTATGTCGGTAAGGGCATGTACGCTGCTGAGGTTGTAGCGACGGTTACCCCAGTCGAACGTAATCAGGTTGCCATCTACTTCAATATCGATGAAGGCCCTGTTGCAAAGATTCAAGAAATCAATTTCATCGGCAATAGCGTCTTTAGTGAAGGAACTCTCAGAGGAGAGATGCAATTAAAGACTGGCGGTTGGCTATCTTGGTACAGCAAAGATAATTTATATTCAAAACAAAAATTAACTGCTGACCTAGAAAATATTCGCTCTTTCTATTTGAATCGTGGTTATCTTGAGTTCGTTATTGAGTCTACTCAGGTATCTATTACTCCCGATAAAAGAGGTATTTACTTAACGATTAGCATTCGTGAGGGCAATAAATTTACCGTTAAAGATGTTCGTCTTGCCGGAGATTTATTGGGTAAAGAAAACGAGTTGATGCAGTTAATCACCCTTAAACCAGGCGATACCTTCTCTTCCGCCAAGTTGACCGAGAGTACTAAAGCCATTGCCGAGATCCTTGGATCCTATGGTTATGCTTTTGCGACCATCAATCCGCAACCAGATATTAGACGTGATCTTAGTGAGGTGGATTTGACATTAGTTGTCGATCCTGGCCGTCGTATTTATGTTCGCCAAGTGAATGTCACAGGTAATTCCAAAACGCGCGATATGGTAATTCGTCGTGAGGTCCGCCAGTTTGAAAGCTCTTGGTTTGATGGCGAGAAGATTGATCTCTCCAAAAAACGCTTAGGTCGTATGGGCTACTTTACTGAGACGGACATTACTACTGAGGATGTTCCAGGATCCTCTGATCAGGTGGACGTGAATGTAAAGGTTTCTGAAAAACCAACGGGATCCGTCACGGTCGGCGCTGGTTTTTCTTCAACAGAAAAATTAATTCTGTCTGCAGGTATTAATCAAGACAATGCTTTTGGTACAGGAACTGCAATTGGTTTGAATGCCTCTATGGGTAAGATCAACCAGAATCTAGCGCTCTCTCAATATGACCCTTATTTCACTGAAGAGGGCATCAGTCGCTATACCGATCTGTACTATCGTTCATCCAAGCCTTTGTATTACACGGGTGATCCTAATTACCAGATTAAGTCCCTGGGTTCTAACCTGAAGTTTGGTGTTCCTTATAGCGAGGTTGATCGAGTATTTTTTGGAACCGGCCTAGAGTTCTATAGGATCACTACCTCTTCTAGTACTCCGCAACCTTATCTAACTTATGCAGAAAGTTACGGTATTGCGCCCCCAGGTTACCCGGCTACATTAACGACTTACAACATTCCAGTGACGGTGGGTTGGTCACGGGATGGGCGTGATAGTTCTTTGATTCCATCTAGCGGATCTTTGCAGCAGCTATCGGGTGAAGTCGGTACTCCTGCGGGAAATATGACCTTCTATCGTGTATATGGTCAGTACCAAAAGTACCATTCCTTCTCCAAGGGGAACATTCTGTCCTTTAATGGAGAGGTTGGTTACAGCCAGGCTTATGGTAATAACCCCTTCCCAATCACCAAAAACTACTATGTTGGTGGTATTGGCTCGGTACGGGGATATGCTCCAGGATCCCTAGGTCCTACCTTCTATAACCCTAATACCGGCACCAATCAGCCTACAGGCGGTCAGTCCAAAATCGTATCTAACATTGAATATACGGTACCTGTTCCTGGCTCTGGCGCCGATAAGACCCTTAGGGTATTTGGGTTCGTGGATGGCGGTAACGTCTATGGCGAGAATATCAACCTGGTTTTACGCTATTCTTATGGCTTAGGTTTATCATGGATATCACCGCTGGGACCGCTAAAATTCAGCTATGGTATTCCGATCAAGTCTTTACCAACGGATAATGTCCAGCGTTTGCAGTTCCAGATAGGTACGGCGTTTTAATTGTTTAAGGAAAGTTTTATGAAGCTTTATCATTCTTCAAAGTGGATTCAAGCCAGCTTAGTTGCTGTGATCGCACTATT
>CANIMS010000053.1 GCA_947468785.1 Betaproteobacteria bacterium | reverse complement strand
TGGAAAAAGGTTGGGCGTACGTTTAAATCCACCCAAATCTGGCGAGCACACTCCAGAAATTTTGTCTGAGCTTGGATATAACGCAGATCAAATACAAAAACTTGGATCTGATGGGGTGGTAGCGTGAGTAAGAAGTACTTTTTCATTCTAATCACAAGCATATGCAATCTATTTTCAATAAATTGCTTTGCTCAAGCCTATCCAGATAGAGCCATCAAGCTCATTATTCCGTATACGCCCGGCGGAGGAACAGATACGGTGGGGCGCATGCTTGCAGAAAAAATAACTTCAGATCTGAAGTGGACTATCTTAGTAGATAACAAGCCTGGTGCAGGCGGCAATATTGGTATGGATCTAGTAGCAAAAGCCAAGCCTGATGGTTATACCCTGGGCATGGGGCAAACGTCTAATCTGGCGATTAATCCGGCATTAATGTCTAAGATGCCTTTTGATGCAGTGAACGATCTTATTCCAGTAGCATTTGTTGCAGAGGTACCAATGGTGCTAGTAGTCACAGCAAATTCGCCATGGAACTCATTCGGCGATCTTGTTAAAGCACTAAAAGCAAAGCCGGACTTTTATAAACAAGCCACCGCTGGAGCGGGCACGGTAGGTCATATTGGTGGTGAGATGTTGGCAAGTAAGGCGGGCTACAAAGTGACCTATGTTCCTTATAAAGGCGCATCACCTGCGATTACAGATTTGATTGGCGGTCAAACTGATTTTATGTTTGCCACTCCTCAATCGGTGCTTGGGATGATTGCAGGCGGTAAGTTACGCGCATTAGCCGTTACTTCAGCCAATCGTATTGCCATTCTTTCCAAAATTCCTACTATCAGTGAAGAGGGTTATAAAGGTTTTGAGGCAACAGATTGGAAAATAGTAGTTGCTCCGGCCGGCACTCCTCCTGATGTTGTTAGGAAAGTGAATGATGCAGTTCAAAAAGCACTCAAGCATCCAGCCTTAATTAATAAGCTGACAGATGAAGCAAGTTCCCCTATGTACGGAGATCCTGCGGCAGTAATGAAATACATTCGAGCTGAGCAGCGTGAGTGGGATGCTGCAGTAAAAGCTGCGGGAATTAAATTGGATTAATCTTTAATCGCAGCGGCAATACGCCTGGTAATTTTTGGGGGAGTTGGGTCAATGTGATAACGATGACGCTCCTCTTGCATATTGAGGTCTTCAGTTGTAAACCGATCAAACCTTCTTAGATAATCAGCCCAGGTTTCAAAGACAAAGTCCTCTACAAATCTTCCGATATGTTCTGTATCTTCAAATAAGCTCCAAGAAAGAGCCCCTTGTTTTAAACGAGACTTCCTTGCTTTGGCCATTAACTTCTTGAATTCATCTGTTTTTTCTTTAAGGGTGTGATATTCGATAGAAATCATGACGGGGCCAGTATGCAAATCAATGTCGGATACAGGGTGAGGGCGTTCAATCGGGCAGACTGGAGTGAAGTCTTCTAAAGGGTGCTTGTCGATACGGTGTTTACGCAGAAAAAATAGCACAATGAGTCCAAAAATTGAGCTCAGCACAATACTAATAACAACATCAAACTCATCCGCTAGCTTTCCCCAGACGGCTGCGCCTGCAGCGCTACCTCCCATCAAACCCATTTGATAGATTGACATACCCCTGGCCCTTACCCATCCTGGGAGAGTCATCTGAGCAGAAGTGGTTAAAGAGTTCGCAATGCCAATCCAAGCCGCACCACAAATTAGCATTAAGAAAGAGGCCAGCCAAATATTGGTTGCTACCACTACACCAATTGAAGCAAATGCCAAAATAAGCAGACCATAATTAATCAGGTCGTTTAACTTAAGGTGCTGCCGCAAGCGTGGCAACTGAGAGCCGGCTAAGATTGCGCCCAATCCTAAGCACGCAAGTAATAAGGTAAAAGTATGAGCATCTCCTTGCAAATGCGTCTTGGCAATTACGGGTAGCAAGGCGATGAGGCCAGTGGATTGAAAGAAGAATAAGAAAGCGCGAAAGATAATATTGCGCATGCGATTGGATTGCCAGGCGTATTGCATACCTACTCGCATAGCACCTACAAAGCGCTCCCCAGGCAAGGTGCTGACATAGCCTTGATACTTCCAGCGCATTACGACAACTGTGGTGATCACGCATAAAACCATATTCAAAGCAAATACGTATTGACTACCAGCTGTAGCAATGATGGCTCCTGCGGCAAGTGGACCAATAACACGCGAGGTATTCATGGCAATGGCATTGAGTGCTAGTGCTGAAGAAAGTGATTCCCTTGGAACGATTTCCGGAACGATTGCAGCAAAGATGGGCCAACGCATCGCTAAACCAATACCATTGGTAAAGGTTAGAAAGAGCAGAAGATAGGGGTTGAGCATGCCAAAAACTAAAGTGAACATTAAGGCTGTTGCATTAGTGGCAAGCCAGATTTGGGCAAAGACAAAATAGTGCTTGCGATTCAGAATATCGGCTAGCGCCCCACTGGGTACCCCTAACAACAGAACTGGCAAGCTTGCAGCAGTTTGAACTAAGGCAATCAATGTGGCTGAAGTGGTTAGGCCAGCCATCGTCCATGCAGCCGCTACATCGTTCATCCACATACAGATACTGGCAGTTAACCAGGTGAGCCATAGCGTACGAAATACTTTATGTCGTAGAGGCGCAAGCCATCCCTCAGAAATCAAAGCTTGGGCGTTTGAGGGCTTCATTACCTATGATTCTCAGTGACTAATGAATCTATCAAGATTATTCATTCAGGTAACTCATGTGCGTTCAATCACCATGGCGATGCCTTGGCCAACTCCAATGCACATAGTGCATAAAGCATAGCGTTTTTGCTGTTCTTCTAATTCCACTAGGGCTGTCGTGATGAGACGAGCACCACTCATGCCTAAGGGATGTCCTAATGCAATCGCACCTCCATTTGGATTGACGCGCACATCATCATCTGCCACACCTAACTCGCGAAGTGTTGCAAGTCCTTGTGCAGCAAAGGCCTCATTAAGCTCAATGACATCAATTTGATCAATACTCATTCCTAAGCGTTTGAGTAATTTTTGGGAGGCTGGTGCTGGACCAATACCCATAATGCGTGGCGGCACTCCTGCTGTTGCCATGCCTATAATTTTGGCTCTGGGTTTTAGACCATACTTTTTCACCGCCTCTTCACTAGCAAGTAATAAAGCGCACGCTCCGTCATTCACACCAGAAGCATTACCAGCAGTCACCGTCCCATCTGGTCGAACGATTGGCTTCAGTTTGGCTAGTGCTTCAATAGTGGTCGCACGAGGATGTTCATCCTGAGAAATCACAATCGGATCCCCCTTTTTTTGGGGAATCAATACGGGAGTAATTTCTTTTGCAAGCCGGCCACTGGCTTGTGCAGCTGCTGCCTTATTTTGGCTTCTGAGTGCCATTTGATCTTGATCAGCGCGATTAATCTTGTAATCGTCTGCAACATTTTCAGCGGTTTCAGGCATGGAATCAACACCATGAGCGCTCTTCATTAGTGGATTGATAAAGCGCCATCCAATAGTAGTGTCTTGAATGGAGTGATTTCTAGAAAAAGCTGTATCTGCTTTACCCATCACGTAGGGAGCGCGACTCATACTTTCGACGCCGCCTGCAATAGCCAGATCAATTTCGCCAGCCGCAATTGCTCTTGCAGCAGTTCCGATTGCATCCATGCCTGATCCGCATAAACGGTTGATGGTGGCTCCAGGTACTTTAGGTGAAATGCCTGCTAACAATGCACTCATCCGGGCAACGTTGCGATTGTCTTCCCCCGCTTGATTCGCGCAACCGTAGATGACCTCATCTACCTCATCCCATTTCACTTGTGGGTTGCGTTGCATTAAGGCTTTAATTGGAACAGCGCCTAAATCATCAGTGCGCACACTAGATAAAGAGCCACCGTAACGGCCAATAGGAGTTCTGATTGCGTCACAGATATAAACAGGATTCATAGTTTTATTAAGTTAGTTTAATTTTATTGAGTTCAACTTCGATCTTATTTTTTAATTCGAAAAGTGCAGGGGTATAGTTTTCAATCAGTTCATTCAAATTACTTTCTGCTGGCGTGCTGAAGTTGAGTGAAGCGTAATTTCCATTAAGCAGTTGTACTGAAGTGGAAATCGCTGAAATTTCAGGAAGCCATTTAGCAACACAATACCCCTTTTCAGACATTGATTCTATGGCTTCGTGGATTTCTTTTTCGATTTGAGGCCAATTGTTGATTTTTTGTTTTTTTAATTCTATAAGAAGTTGCATCCTACTTTGAGAATCTAATTGTGCAATCCAAGCCCTTCCCAGAGAAGTGCGCTCAATAGGCACCCTCTGACCTGCAGCAACTGTTCTTAAGGCAATATTCTTTGTATATCGAATCGATTCTAAGTAGACCATTTCGAATCGATCTGCTACCGCAAGCCCAACATTCAGCTTTAATTTTTCTGATGCTTTCCGCATCAGGGGTTCTGCCAATCTTATTTCGGCTGAGCCGGTTTTGAATGCATGGCCTAAGCAAAGGACAGTAGGTGCTAAGCGGTACGCCTGACGTATCGGGTCATGTTCTAAAAATCCAGAGAGAACCAAGGTTTGGGTTAGTCGACTAATGGTTGATGGGGGTAAGCCAGTGCGCTCAGAAATCTCACTATTACCCAATAAGCCCATGCCAGGCCTAAAGCAGCGCAGAATCTCTATTCCTCGAATGAGAGACCGATTGGTCTTGGAGTTTTGGCCTTTTAATTCCATCTAGTGGAATTAGACCATAAATTTTGGGTGGATTTCAGCCATACTGCCTAACCCATCATCAATTCATTCAAAATGGAGACGGATTTGCACTCTTGTATCTCAGGTTCAAAACGCTTAATAAGCATTGCAGGTGTAATGATCGGCTTCTTTGCGATCAGTATCAGTCCTTTGGTGTTAGCTGCCTATCCTGACAAGCCTATTAAAGTCATTGTTCCTTTTGCGCCTGGTGGTGGAACAGATTTAGTCGCTCGCACTATCGCTTTGACGATGACAGAAGAGATGCGTCAATCAGTCATCATTGACAACAAGCCTGGTGGAAGTACTGTTGTTGGCACAGATGCTTTAGCAAAAAGTGCACCCGATGGTTACACCTTAGTAGTTGCTACGCTTGCACATTCTGTTAATCCCAGTCTAAAAGCAAAACTTCCGTATTCACAAGACAAAGATTTTGCTCCGGTTATTTTGGTAGGCGTCTCTCCGAATGTGGTGGTGGTATCGGCCAATAGCCCTTACAAAACTTTCCCAGAATTCTTGGCTGCTGCAAAAGCGAACCCCGGAAAATTATCCTATGCATCTCAAGGTGGTGGCACGTCAGCGCATCTTGCTGGAGAGTTATTTAACTCATTGGCCAATACAAAACTAACTCATGTGCCTTATAAGGGTGCTGGCCCAGCTTTAACGGATGTCATAGGCGGTCAAGTCGATGTGATGTTTGCAACTGCATCCGCGGTTGGTAGTCTTGTGGACGGCGGTAAATTAAGGGCGCTTGCAGTGACAACCCTTGCACGTTCCCCTTCGCCGCAATTATCGATGTTACCTACCGTTGCAGAAAGTGGCGTTCCGGGCTATTCAGCTGGAAGTTGGTATGGCTACTTTGCTCCTGCTGGAACGCCGCCAGATGTCATTAATAAATTAAATACCGTCATCAAAAAAGCAGTCCAATCCCCTGCATTTAAGTCACGTGTTGAAAGTGAGGGATTGGTGATTAGAGCTGGAACTCCTGAAGAGTTTGGCAAGTTCGTAAAGGCTGAAGAAGTACGTTGGCAAAAAGTCATTAAAGACGCCAATATCAGCCCAGATTAAAAATCCTCAATAGGAAGCAGAATGACATACCAATTAATTGAGCTAGTAGTAGACCAAGGTATTGCTACCTTAAGACTTAATCGCCCTGAAAAGCGGAATGCGATGAGTGACGATATGCGCTCTGAATTTATTGAGGCACTAGAGGCGATCGTTGCAGATAAATCTATTCGAGCATTAGTGTTGACTGGCAATGGCAAAGGATTTTGTGCGGGTGGTGATATTGCTGGCATGGAAAAAAGGATGAAGGCGCCAGCAGGGGAAGTGGCATATAACGGTTGGCATCGCCAGCAACGAGTTCATCATGCAGTCTCCTTATTGCACACGATGCCTAAGCCAACGATTGCGGCAGTAAACGGACCTGCTTCTGGTCTGGGTGCTGACACAGCTTTGGCGTGTGATTTCATCATTGCTTCTGAGGGAGCAAATTTCACCTGGTCTTATATCAATCGTGGAATCATTCCTGATGGTGGTGGAATGTATTTTTTACCTAGACGGGTTGGTTTAGTGAAGGCTAAAGAGTTGATATTTAGCGGCAGAAAAGTAGATTTGGATGAAGCAATGCAGATTGGTATTGTGGATCGTAAATCCACCGCAGAGTCACTGGTAACCGATGCGCAAGCATGGGCAAAAGAATTGAGCAAGGGATCGGCTACAGCGCTGGCTTTAGGTAAAACCATTCTGAATCAAACGTTTGAAACTACTGCTGCGCAGATATTTGCTCAAGGTAGTCAAGCCCAGGGGATTTGTTATACCAGCACAGAGCACCGTGAGTCTGTCATGGCCTTTCTTGAAAAAGCTGCAGCTGCAAAAAATAAATAAGGTTGATAGATGAGTAACGCGATTTTGAAGTTAATGGAACCCGGCAGCATTGCAGTCATTGGAGCTTCAACGGACCCCAAAAAAACTGCTGGCAGACCCATTGCTTATTTGCAGAAACACCATTTCAAAGGAAAAATTTATCCTGTTAATCCCAGGGTGGAGGAAATTGCTGGATTAAAGTGTTATCCCGATATTGAATCACTCCCAGAAACTCCTGATGTCGCGATCATTATGGTGGGGACTGATAAGGCGCTGAGTGCTGTTCAAGCATTAGCTAAATTAGGAACGCCCGCCGCCATCGTTTTAACGAGTGGTTTTGCAGAGCATGGACCTGAGGGACTTAAAAAGCAGGAAGAGCTGATTGCTGCCGCTGGAAAAATGCGGATTCTTGGCCCAAACACGATTGGAATGGTGAACGTTACCGATGACATTCCTTTATCTCCTAGTAGCGCATTGGAGATGGATGAGTTTCCTAAGGGTGGCGTGAGTGTGATTTCTCAAAGCGGTGGAATTTTAGGTTCTCTACTTTCCCGTGCTACCGCCTCTGGCCTAGGACTCTCAAAATTAGTCTCTACTAGTAATGAGGCTGATTTAGGTATGGCAGATTTTGTAGATTACTTAATTGAAGATATCAATACCAAAGTTATTGTGCTGTATATCGAAAGTATTCGACATCCTGAAAAATTTCGAGCAGCAGCTTTAAGGGCAAAGCAAGCTGGCAAGCCCATCGTGGTTTACAAAGTTGGTAAATCAGAGGCCGGTATTAAAGCAGCTATCTCTCATACTGGCGCCTTAGCAGGCACAGACAAAATGTATGACGCTTTATTTAAGCAAACGGGCATTATTCGTGCGAATAAGTTTTCTGATTTTTTAGATATTCCCGCAGCTCTTTCTTCGGGGAGGGTGCTCAAGGGTAAGCGTGTAGCCATTCTCACTTCTACAGGTGGTGCTGGTACTTTGGTAGCAGATAGTCTTGGCGAGTGTGGTTTTGAAACGCCAGCGCCGGATGAGACAACAGCAGCACGATTGCGCGCTTTGCAGCCAGGTGATCAGGCTGTTTTAGATCGTAATCCAATTGATGTCACTTTGGCAGGCTTGCAGCCCGATTTGCTGCGCGGTGCAATCAGCGCCTTATTAGATAGCCCAACGTATGATGCACTCATTTTAATTTTAGGTTCTTCAAGTTTATCGATGCCAGATTTAATGGCCGGGGCAGTGCGTGACTGTATGCAATCTAGTGATAAGCCAGTGATTGCCTATGTGAGTCCTCATGCTCCTATCGCGGGTGCTCTGATGACAAAGCTAGGAGTGCCAGCCTTCTCTCAGCCAGAGAGTTGCAGTGTCGCTTTATCAAGTATGTTGCATGCGAGCAGCTTACAAGGTGGAGTAATCGCAACAGGTTCTGTAGCCAATATTCCAAGAGATCTCGATATTGCCTCATTACATGGATCGCTCAATGAATATCAAGCGAAAAATCTTTTTTCAGCCTTCGGAATTCTTGGGGTGCGTGAGGTGGTGGTAGAAGCTGCCAAACCAAATTTAGAAGTCTTGAAGGATCTTGGTGCCAAGTGTGTTGTGAAGATTTTATCTAATGAAATTACCCATAAAACAGAAGTTGGTGGGGTTGCACTCAACGTAGCTATTGCAGATATACCAAGCAAGCTGATTGCAATGGCTGCAGAGGTAAAAGAAAAATCCGGATCAACTATTAAAGAGTTTCTCGTTCAAGAAATGGCATCAGGTGGAATGGAGTTCATGGTAGGAATGCATCGTGATCCTTTAGGAACGGCCATCCTAGTTGGTATGGGTGGCGTTACCGCAGAGCTCTTTAAAGACACTAATATGCGTTTACTTTCGCCCGGAAAGGCGCTCAGTGAATCGGAAGTATTGGAAATGTTGCAGGACTTGAAAACCTGGCCCTTACTCAATGGCTATCGTGGTAGACCGCAATGCGATACCAATGCTTTG
>CANIMS010000052.1 GCA_947468785.1 Betaproteobacteria bacterium | reverse complement strand
CTCGTGAGGGCTCAAACTTAGAGTTGGATTTAGATAAAACCATTCATTCAACGGCGGCTAATGCGGGAATGCTGGATATTCAGATGCGCCCTGAACGTCATAATCAAGTCAAAGTCTTGCTACTCATGGATGTAGGCGGCTCAATGGATGATCATATCCAACGTATTGAGGAACTCTTTACAGCAGCGAAGGCGGAATTTAAACACTTAGAACACTACTACTTTCATAATTGTGTCTATGAAAATGTGTGGCAAAGCAATCGACGCCGCAGAGATCAAGTGACGCCTACGCAGGACATCATTAATAAATATGGTCCTGACTACAAACTGATTTTTGTTGGCGATGCCACAATGTCACCTTATGAAATATTGAGCCCGAATGGATCAGTAGAGTTTAATAACAAAGAATCTGGGGCTACTTGGATCAATCGGCTCTTGGGTCATTTTCCAAACTTTGCTTGGTTAAATCCAGAGCCTGAGTCAGTGTGGCAATACAGACAATCGATCGACATAATGAAAAATCTGATGAAAGACCGAATGTATCCAGTCACCATCAATGGTCTAGAAACTGCTATGAAGCAACTTTCCAAGTAAGATCAAGCTAACACCTTAGTGTATTTTTATCCTTTTATTTGAAAGCCAGTATGAGCAAGATTCTCGAGCGTATTAAGACATTGGGCATTGATTTGCCACCCCCTAGCCCCCCTGCTGCAGCCTATGTGATGGCAGTCACCACAGGTAATACTGTTTTTCTCTCAGGTCACATTGCTAAACGAGATGGTAAGCCTTGGGTTGGAAAGCTCGGCCAAGATATGGATACAGAAACCGGAAAAGCAGCGGCTAGAGCTATAGCAATTGATCTGATTGCCACATTGCAAGATCACTTAGGTTCACTCGATAAAGTCAAGCGCATTGTCAAAGTAATGGGCTTAGTGAACTCAACTGCGCAATATACAGAACAACATTTAGTCGTCAATGGTTGCTCTGAATTGCTGTTTGAAATCTTCGGTGATGCTGGCAAGCATGCCCGTAGTGCATTTGGTGTTGCTCAAATACCCTTAGGTGCTTGTGTTGAGATTGAGCTGATCGCTGAAATCTAAATATTTTTTAAACTGATTTAGTTAGCCCTGTAGCTTGGATGCCCTCTTCAGTATCGACATCCATGATGAAGGCTTGCTGTTCGGTGTTCATGATTTCTACAAGCTCAGGGTGTTGATCCATATAGGGTCGACACACCATTCCGGGTATTTTCAAAATCTGGTCTATCACCCGCTTTGAAAACACCACGGGGTTACCGCGTTGACCATTGACCATGGGAAGCACAATTTCGTGAGCAGTCTCACGAGAGGCGAATTGTTCTAATAGGAGTGTTATCTCAGTGGCACCCACATTGGGTTGATCACATAAGGCAATCAGCAGCACATCGTAATTAGACTGAAGCGCCTCTAGTCCAAGTCGGATTGATGATGCTTGGCCAGATTCAGGATGGGGATTGCGAATCATTCTGAGCGGCAATTGGCTAGTATCAATTGATGCAAGCGCATCTTCTATCGCTTTCGCATGATATCCAGTCACGATCACGATCTCAATGGGCGAAAGCGTCTCCAGTGATGAGCAAAAGGATTGCAGTAGGGTCACACCATTCTTTTTCAGCAATGCTTTGGGAAAGCCCCCTAAGCGGCTTCCTTGGCCGGCAGCCAGAAATAGGACTGCGAGGCGCAAATGCGCACTCTTCGCGGTTTTACTGAATGTTGTCATTAGAGAGATAATAAATAGGAAACACAATATCCATCTATAAAGATATCTAGAGTATGAATAGTACCGATTTAAGCGTCCTCAAAGCTGCCGTTCATTGGCTGAAGGAAGGTCATCCAGTAGCGATTGCTACAGTAGTCCAAACTTGGGGATCTGCACCCCGTCCGGTTGGCTCATGGCTTGCGATTCGGCAAGATGGTCAAGTGGCTGGTTCAGTATCTGGAGGTTGTGTTGAAGATGACCTTATCCGCCGTGTCCAAACTGAAATCCTGACTCGAAGCACACCAGAACTGGTGGTCTATGGAGTAAGTCAGCAAGAGGCTGCGCGTTTTGGTTTGCCTTGCGGAGGTACTCTACGCTTACTAGTGGAGCCAAAACCAGAGCTTGCGGTCTTAGAAAAAATACTCGAGCTGATTTCTTCACATCAAATCACATTACGTACAGTAGATTTGAGTACTGGTAAGTCCACATTGACCGTAGGAAGTCGTCATGATGAATTTATGTGTACCGAGAAAGAAATGCGAACGAGCTATGGGCCCCGATGGCGCATGGTCATTATTGGCGCAGGACAACTATCACTGTACACCGCTGACTTTGCTCTTGCCTCTGACTTTGAAGTGATCGTGATTGATCCTCGTGAAGAATACGCCGAAGGAATAGACCGCTCAGATATCAGCTTCTATACCGGGATGCCAGATGATGTTCTACTGGAAATTGGTGTAGATGCTCATACTGCTGTGGTGGCGCTAACACATGACCCGAAGCTTGATGACATGGCCCTCATGGAGGCATTAAAGTCACCAGCGTTTTACGTAGGCGCCCTGGGAAGTCGTAATAACACCCAAAAACGCAAAGAACGGCTGCTCGAATTTGATCTGAGCCAAGAACAGGTCAATCGACTTCATGGACCAGTTGGCATCTATATCGGCGCCCTGACCCCACCAGAAATTGCGGTATCTATTTTGGCCGAAGTGATTGCCGTGAAATACGGAGTTCACATTCCTAAAAAACAGTAATACTCAAGGCGTGTTCAAGACATGCTCTACACTTAATTTGCCTTGAGTTTGCCATCCTTTAAACGGGGCTCTACAAAGTGTCCTTTGCGAGCGCGATTACCAGCAAAAGACTTCAAGGTCTTGGCATCCAAATTCAGTTCAGTATGCTTGCCACCGCGTCCAGCACCAAAGTAACTTGCACCTGCTGGCCCAACTGCAATAGCAGAAGCTAAGGCTTCTTTATCATCGATTCCCATCAAGATCACGCCTTTGCCACCTGTTGGCAAACGCTTTAGCTCATCTAAGGGGAAGACCAATAATTTAGATGCAGCAGATAGGCACGCAACTTGCTTCATGCCAACTTGAACTTTGGCGGCACCCAATGGAAGGTCGCCTTCAAATTTACTATCAATGCTGATGAATGATTTACCGGCCTTATTACGTGTCGTCATATCGGCTACGTTAGCTAAGAAGCCATAACCTGCTCTGGTAGAGATCAGTACGAGATCAACCGCCTGGCCTGAATAATAGGCAACCATTTGCGATCCTGGCGCTAAGTTCACGAAACTGGTTAAAGGCGATCCATCGCCACGCGCGCCAGGCAATTCACTAACGGGTACGGTATAGACGCGGCCATCACTGCCAAATCCTTGAATCACATCGACGGTGCGAACCTCAAAGGTAGCGTAGAGGGCATCGCCAGCTTTAAAGCTAAATTGAGACGTATCATGCTCATGGCCTTGACGAACTCGCACCCAACCCTTTTGAGAAACAATCACTGTTACTGGCTCATCAATGACTTTGGTTTCTGCAATAGCACGTTTATCTTCCTGAATGAGGGTGCGACGATCATCACCGAACTCTTTCATATCCGCTTCAATTTCTTTAATGATGCGCTTGCGTAAAACGGTATCGCTTTGTAACAGACCTTCTAAATCATCACGTTCAGACTTGAGCTCTTTGAGTTCTTGCTCAATCTTAATTCCCTCTAAACGCGCTAACTGGCGCAGACGGATATCTAAAATATCTTCAGCCTGACGATCGGTTAACTTAAATTCTTTAATGAGATCTGCTTTAGGCTCATCACTATTGCGAATAATTTTGATGACCTTATCAATATTCAGAAGAACAGTTAAGCGCCCCTCCAGAATATGCATCCGATCTTTTACTTTGCCTAAGCGGTATTGAGTACGTCGCGTTACCGTGCCTACTCTAAATTCAACCCATTCTGAAAGAATATCTTTGAGATTCTTTTGACGTGGACGACCATCATTGCCAATCATGACCAAGTTCATAGGAGCATTGGACTCTAATGAGGTATGCGCCAAGAGCAGGTTCACAAATTCATTGACGTCAATATTCTTACTCTTAGGTTCGAATACCAAACGCACTGCAGCATCCTTGCTCGATTCATCACGCACCCCATCTAAAACATTCAAGATGGTAGATTTGAGATTATTTTGCTCAGGTGTCAGCGTCTTCTTGCCAACCTTGACTTTAGGATTGGTAATTTCCTCAATCTCTTGAAGAACTTTCTGAGATGAAGTGGATGGAGGTAACTCGTTGACAATGATTTGCCATTGACCACGTGCCAACTCCTCTACTGACCAACGGGCTCGTACTTTAACGCTACCCCGGCCTGTTTCATAAATTTGTGCAATTTCAGCACTAGAAGAAATGATTTGTGCGCCACCGGGATAGTCGGGCCCTGGCATGATTTCTAAAAGTTGCGACACCGACATTTTGGGCGACTTCATCAAGGCGATGGCTGCTGCTGCCACTTCCCGTAAATTATGTGAAGGAATCTCGGTAGCCATACCCACCGCAATTCCAGAAGCCCCATTGAGCAATACAAAAGGTAAACGCGCAGGTAATAACTTAGGCTCTTGAAATGAGCCATCGTAGTTTGCTGTGAAATCAACCGTTCCTTGATCAATTTCACTTAATAGCAAGTTTGCAATTTTGGTTAAACGGGCTTCTGTGTAACGCATTGCGGCAGCGCCGTCGCCATCTCGAGATCCGAAGTTACCTTGGCCATCGATTAACGGATATCGCAATGAAAAACTTTGCGCGAGTCGCACTAAGGCGTCATAAGCCGATTGATCTCCATGCGGATGGAACTTACCAAGGACATCACCAACAACGCGAGCACTCTTAACCGGCTTAGCATCCGCGCGAAGACCCATTTCGCTCATTGAGAACAAAATACGGCGTTGGACTGGCTTCTGACCATCGGCAACATCTGGTAATGCACGGCCTTTAACAACGCTGATGGCGTAATCTAAATAAGCACGCTCTGCGTATACAGCCAGCGTCAGACTATCTTTACTATCTTCATTTAATTCAACGGTATTGGGGTCATGTGGACCACGCGGGGTTTTAGATCCACCACTAGCAGCTTGTTTCACCTGAGATACCGATGTCTCTTCAGTCTGAACATCTGACGAATCAGAGAATAAATCCGCCTGTGGATTTGAATTGCTTTTTTTTGGGGTCTTTTTGCTTGCCATTAAATATCTGCCTCAACTTCGTTACCGCGCTCTTCAAGCCAATCACGACGCGCCCCAGATTCTGATTTACCCATCAGCATATCCATTGTTTTAAATGTTTCATCTTCAGTCCATGAGCCTAGGGTCACTGGAAGTAGACGACGAGTATCCGGATTAAGAGTGGTATCCCATAATTGTTCAGCACTCATCTCACCTAAGCCCTTAAAGCGAGAGATTTGCCAACCAGACTCCTTAACACCATCTTTGCGTAACTTATCTTCGATCGCTTGAAGCTCGCTAGCATCAAGGGCATAAATCTTTTGCGCAGGTTTTTTTCCACGCGCTGGTGCATCTACCCTAAAGAGCGGTGGGCGTGAGATATGCACATGGCCTAGATCAATCAGCTTAGGAAAATGTTTATAAAACAGAGTGAGTAGCAAGACTTGAATATGCGAGCCATCGACGTCGGCATCAGACAAGATACAAACTTTTCCATAACGTAAATTCGATAAGTCGGGGTCATCATTAAGACCATGCGGGTCAACACCAATCGCTACCGCAATATCATGCACTTCATTGTTTGCAAACAAACGATCGCGTTCAGCTTCCCAGGTATTTAATACCTTGCCGCGTAAAGGCAAAATTGCTTGATATTCCTTATTGCGCCCCATCTTGGCAGAGCCGCCAGCAGAATCTCCCTCTACTAAGAAGATCTCATTTAATGCGATATCTTGGCTTTCACAATCGGTTAATTTTCCAGGGAGTACCGCGACGCCAGACGACTTTTTCTTCTCGACCTTTTGGCCAGCTCGTGTTCGTGCTTGCGCTTGCTTGATGACCAAATCAGCCAGCTTACGGCCGTAATCCACGTGTTGATTGAGCCAAAGTTCTAAGGCGGATTTAACGTAACCAGACACTAAACGCACGGCATCACGAGAATTTAAACGCTCCTTGATTTGCCCTTGAAATTGCGGGTCCAATACTTTGGCCGACAAAATAAAGGATGCGCGCGCAAAGACGTCTTCTGGCATCAACTTCACACCCTTAGGCTGTAGCGCATGCATTTCAATAAAACCTTTGACCGCATTGAATAAACCTTCACGCAGCCCACTCTCATGTGTGCCACCTGCAGGAGTAGGAATGAGGTTGACATAGCTCTCTCGAACTGGAGCACCATCTTCTGTCCATGAAACTACCCAGGCAGCGCCTTCGCCTTCAGCGAAAGAATCCTCCTCACCGGTTCCAGTTGCATATTGCTCGCCTTCAAACGGTGGAATGACTTCAGGACCATGACCGGCTTGTGCAATAGCTTCATTTAAATAGCCACGTAAGCCCTGCGCATACTGCCATGTTTGGGTGTCGCCAGATTTTTCCTGGATGAGGGTGACCTTAACACCTGGCAATAAAACTGCCTTAGAGCGCAAAAGTCGGATGAGCTCTGGCATGGGAATCGCCGCACTATCAAAGTACTTACCATCTGGCCATGCTCGCACACGCGTGCCATGAGATTTTTCACCTTTTGCCGATGCTTTGGTTTTGAGCTTTTCAATCACCTTGCCATCAGCAAAAGTCAAAGTGGAAACCTGACTATCTCGCCAAACAGTGACTTCTAAACGCTTAGAAAGCGCATTGGTAACGGATACACCGACCCCATGCAATCCACCAGAGAAAGCATAGGCGCCCCCGCTACCTTTTTCAAACTTGCCGCCAGCATGCAACTGGGTAAAAACGATTTCGACTACGGGTAATTTCTCTGTGGGATGCATTCCAACTGGAATACCGCGACCATCGTCTTCAACGCTGACACTGCTATCGGTGTGCATGGTCACAGTGATGTGCTTGCCGTATCCACCGAGTGCTTCATCTGAGGCGTTATCGAGCACCTCCTGAATGATATGCAAGGGGTTATCGGTGCGGGTGTACATTCCAGGCCGTTGACGGACTGGTTCCAGTCCTTTTAGGACCTGAATCGATGATTCACTATATTCGGATGTTTTACGGGTAGCCATGCGCGCAAATTGTAGTCATGTCTGAAGCTTAACCCGAACTTTTCCTCAATTCCCCCTACATCCATGCCAAAATTGGGGCTTAAGATCATTTCTAATGCCTTAGCGTCACCAATGCGTCATTTATCTTGCCTAATTTATTTGCAACAAACTGTATAAGCTCCTGATTACATTCAATATGACGAATTCTTCGATGAAACCCTCACTATCAATCAAGCAGGTCCTCATTTTGGGCGGGCTGATGGTGACTTTATCCATGGGTATTCGGCATGGCTTTGGTTTATTTAACTTACCCATCACCCTAGCAAATGGGTGGGGTCGCGAAACATTTGCCCTCACCATTGCCCTACAAAACCTCGTTTGGGGCGCGGTTCAGCCTATTACTGGCGCATTAGCCGATCGTTATGGTGCTCTCAAAATCATGGTGGCTGGCGGTATTTTGTATGCGCTTGGCTTAGCTGGAATGGCGGTTTCAACAGATGCACTGAATTTCAGCTTAGCGGGAGGCTTGCTAATTGGTCTTGCCCAAACCGCTACCACCTATAGCATGGTGTACGGCATTCTAGGTCGCAATGTGCCAGCAGATAAACGAGTTTGGGCAATGGGCATTACTGCAGCAGCTGGCTCATTTGGACAATTCCTCATGATTCCAGTTGAGCAAGGCTTCTTAAGTTTTTTTGGTGCTCAAGATGCCCTTTTGTTGCTAGCTTTGATGGCCAGCCTCATGATTCCCACAGCATTTATGTTGCGCGAGAAAAATTTTAGTCACCATCATCAGCTAGGTGATCAAACAATTAAAGAGGCATTAAAAGAGGCTATGAGCAATCCTAGCTTTCGCTTACTCACTTTGGGGTATTTTGTTTGTGGATTTCAAGTGGTGTTTATTGCAGTTCACTTAGCCCCCTACCTTAAGGATCTTTCCAGTGTTTTTCCCTCGGTTGGCGCACCAGCAGTCGCAACCACAGCCTTGGCCTTAATCGGTTTATTTAATATTTTCGGAACCTATAGCGCAGGCATGTTAGGTCAACGCTTTCCAAAGCGGTATTTACTCTCCGCTATCTATTTGGGTCGCTCCATTGCCATCATTGGCTTTTTACTCATTCCTCTGTCGCCTCTCACAACTTATATCTTCGCAGCAATCATGGGCTTTTTATGGCTTTCAACCATTCCATTAACCAATGGAATCGTGGCACAGATTTTTGGAGTGAAATACCTCACCATGCTTTCTGGATTAGTATTTTTCTCTCATCAACTTGGTAGTTTTTGCGGGGCATTCTTTGGAGGATACCTATTTGATCGCACCGGCTCTTATCTCATCGTCTGGGAAATAGCGATTGCCCTAGGTGTTTTTGCTTTCTTAGTAAACCTTCCTGTGAAAGAGCGTGCTTTGGTGCGCGTTGCTAATGCCTAGAACCACTATTTCTCAATGGCTTATATACCTGCTGATGGGATCCCTATTGGTGATCATTTTTTCATCGTATTTT
>CANIMS010000051.1 GCA_947468785.1 Betaproteobacteria bacterium | reverse complement strand
TTGCCCATGACCTGGGAATAATTCTTCTGCTAGCTTTCCCATAGAGTAAACGTCAAATAATGTTCCATAGGCATCAAAGGCGATTAACTTGTACGCGCCAGGACTAGAAGCAGAATGAATGATCTCCATCATTTCAGTAGCTCGCCTTTGCCTTTAGCAAAAGACCGGCTTTCTGGCTTGTTATGCACGATAGCGACTTCATCACCTGAGCGATTTTTTATGCTCAGAAATATTTGGGCAAGCGGCATAAATACCCCTTATTGGATTAGTGAAGCATGAAAAATAATCTGATTAAGCAAACACTTTAATAGGCTACCATTTAATATACATAGTATGTAGCTGTATTTTATTGGCGCGTTCAAAGGATTATTGCATTCATGGAAGATACTCAATCCATCATTGAGACACTAAGCCTTCAAGCACATCCGGAGGGTGGCTTTTACCGAGAAATGTATCGATCGGGGTTATTAGTGAAAGACTCAATGGGTCTGCACAGAAAAAGCGCCTACACCAGCATCTACTACCTGCTTGCTGGAGACGATTTTTCTTCGTGGCATCGCATTCAATCTGATGAAACCTGGTACTTCCATCTTGGCTGTGATGTCCTTATTTATTTTTTCGATAAAAATAAAATACTGCAAACCATTCAACTGGGGCTGAAATCAAATCATTTGCAGGCCACCATCCCCGCAAATACTTGGTTTGCCGCAAAGCCCTCTATCAAAAACAACTTCTGCCTAGTTAGTTGTGCTGTGGCGCCTGGTTTTGAATTCGATGAATTTGAAATCGCAAGTCGAGGCAATCTATTAAAAGAGTTTGGAAGCTCATCAACTAATATTGAAATTATTACAGCGCTCACACGCCAGTAACAATACGCCGATGTTTTCTCTATTTGGAAGAGCAGGGCCACTTTTCTGACATTGCATCAAATACTAAAGAAGCAAAGGCTTCATTCATTCTATTGGGCTGACTAGTAATATAGCTTCTTACAACTTGAACGCGCTCTTTAATGCCAATATTTTGGGGAACACAAATTTTTTTGTCGTAATGCGCATTATCTTCAACGCCCAAAATGATGCCGATACACAGGCCTTGGTTAAAATTTCCTTCTTGCGTTTTACCTTCTACGATCTCGCTACACACTACATTGAATCTAGCCGTTGTTAAATCAGGCATACCATTCATTATGGATTCTCCAAAAGCCCAAGAGGGATTCATATATAAGAAAGCAAAGATTAGAATTGAAACCTTGCTGCTGAATTTTTCCTTCATATCCAAAGTTTAATAATAAAACCACCCGAAGGTGGTTTTATTATTTCTTGGCTGCCAGGGGCTGATACGCCAAGTTAGAGAAGATCCCTAATGGCTACTTAGCTTGCGCAGCTCTAGCATTCATTGCGCGTCTAATAAGACCTTCGTAGGATTTTCCAGGATACGCTGGCATCTCTTGTAATTTATCAAAACCAGGAATGGTCTCCATATGCTTGACCATTCTTGCGCGCATCTCCTTATCTGGGAGCGGTCCACGTAGAGCGCCGATATTTTCTGATTCATGCATGGGATTACTTGTAGCCGGAATAACGCAAGTAATTGCTGGGTGAGAAATCACCCACTTCAGAAAGAATTGAGCCCAGTTTTCACAACCGATCTCTTTTGCGAAATCTGGCAGTGGGCGGCCTTGAACAATCTTAAAAAGGCGCGCCTTCTCAAAAGGCATATTCACAAGTACGGCAGTGCCCTTATCTATTGCAGCAGGAAGAATACGATCCTCAGCAAGACGCATCTGGATGGAGTAGTGCACTTGAACAAAATCAAGGTCGCTGCGCTCTACCTGGCTGGCTAGGGCTCCAAAATAGGGAACCTCATGATGACTAACGCCAACATAGCGAATCTTTCCTTCTTTTTTCCAATTCTTTAAAACTGGCACGATCTGATCAACGTTAACTAGGCTATGTACTTGCATCAAGTCAATCTTTTCACGCCAGAGTCGTTGCTGACTTTGCTCAAAACTCCTCTTAGCATGACTGTCATCGGCTAGAAATTCACCGGTAGACCAGATCTTATTGCAGATGAACATTTGCTCATTGATGCCCATACAGGTAGCAAAATCACCCACACTAATCTCGCCTGATCCATAGAGTGGAGATGTATCAAAAACACGTCCCCCGGCCTCCCAAAACCGCTTAATCACTTCCTGAATATTTTTGCGAGGTGCCCCGGGCAATAGATCAAAAGTAAGGTATGTGCCCAAGCCAACAGCTGGAAGAATTTCTCCAGATTTTGGGATTTTTCGAGTAATGATGTCGCCAGCTGGTTGGGCTAGAGCGGCACCAGAAGGCAAAAGTGCGCCAGGCAAGGCGGCTGAAGCAGCGCCAAGGCCAACGGTCTTGAAAAAGTCACGTCGATTAGGTTTTTTAAGCTCTGTCATAAATAAATTGGAATAAGGATTAATGGATAGGTATCAACAATGCATATTGAATTGCCTATAAATAATCTATCACAAGCAAATACCGTGGGGCTGCTGGGTTAATAGTCACCTAGCTAGCAAGGGTATTACTTATTAGGGAACTCTTAAACACAGGGTTCACCATTAAGGATGCACATCAGGCAGCCATAAATGAAAAACCACCCAGGGGTGGTTTTAGTGTTTTTACTTTTTAGATTTGTATTTTTGTACAGCCTCTTTTAAGTCTGAGTATTCCTCACAACCAAAAGTGCAGGCCTTGTCTAATCTCGCTAACAATGCCTCAGCCCCAGGTAAATCATTATTGATTAGCTTTAGCTTTCCGTAATATTCAAGAGCGCCACGATGACTTGGTTCTATTTTCAAAGCTGCCTGATAGTACTTCTCTGCCCCCACTAAATCGGGTGGCTGTTTTTTGCGAAGGCTGTAACCAAGCAAATTATTCCAATCGGCCGAACTGGTTTCATTAGCAGCTTGCAGTTGCTGTACTGCCTGATCAAATTTTTCAGCTTTAATACTTGCTCTTGCTTGCGTTAGCCAAGTTGGATCTTGCTTTGCGGGCGCAGTATCTGCAGCTTGAGATAGCCCAATCACCGAAAGGAGCAAGAGAGTCACTAGAAATCGTTTTTTCATTTGAAAGCCTATAGTTAGAAAATCATTTGCTTCTTCTTGCAACTCTTTGGTGCTACTCATTCTCTTTATGGGTATTGACACGACTAATAATCCAGCAAGCTCCCGCAATTAAGATAATGGCTCCACTCTCATAGAGCAAGATTGAAGGGTTGCCGTCTTTGCCCTGAAGGATAATCAATCTGCTCAAAGCAGTCATTGCAATAAATAAAGGTATTGTGATTGGAATGCGATGGCTAGCATAGAAGGCTGCTAGCATTCCAAGCACCTCAGCATAAATAAACATCAGCAGTAGATCCTGCAATTCAACGCGACGATTATTAATTAGTGAAAAAACTTCTTGGCCCATTGCAGCAACGGTAAACACTGCAATAATAATTAGAAATAATTTTTCGACTAAGCCAATGATATTTTTTACGCTCATATGCTGACCTCTTTTAATTTGTAATTCAATTTTGAACCCGCCTTAATGCCTTCAATTAAAGCATTCTTTCGTAATTATTTCTTATTAACCAATGAAACACCTACGACTGCGATAAGGCCGCCAACCACCATTGAAATCAATATGGGCTCACCAAGTAATAGTGCGGAAAAGAGAACTCCAAATGCCGGAACCAAGTTGGTAAAAATTGCTGTGCGTGATGGTCCCACCGCTTGAATGCCTTGGTAATACCAAATAAATGCGAGCACGGTACCAAATGCCCCCAAATAAAAGGCTGAGCTCCATACACGCCAATCCAGGTGCATCCAATTAATTTCTTTAAACTCGCCAATAGCGCCAATGCTTAAAAATAGAAAGCCCCATAAAGTGCCGTAAGTAGTGGCAACAATGGGAGAAAGTGTCTCTAAGACCTTGCGTGAAATTAATGTGTAAGCCGCCCAACTAAAAACGGCGCCCAGCATCATTAGCTCACCTAGGCCCAGTGATTGACTTATATCAGCAATACCTCCGATTAAATCACCGCGTGTAATCACAACAATGGCGCCAAGGAGTGCCACTGCAATGCCCATCCAGCGACGCAAGCCAAGCCTCTCGCTAAAAATGATGCCCGCCAAAATAGCAGTCACAATTGGAGTAAGACTTACAAACAAAGATGTGCGTCCAGCAGGTATTCTTGCTAAAGCCCCAAAAAAACAAATGTTGTAAAGAAAAACACCTGTAAATCCTAAAACAGCAGTGAGCAATATTTGCTCACGATTTAAGCGTGGCAACTTGCCTTCCATCTTTACTGCAACAATTACCAGCAATATTGAAGCAATAAAAAATCTACTAAATGCTGCCGTCATTAATGGCAAGGACTGAGTCAAAATCCTTCCCGCGATAAAAGTGCCGCCCCACAATGCTGCAACCATCACCAGCTTTAAGGCTAGCAAAGGTGTCATCGCTGACAGATTGGCTGTTTTCATGTTTGAAGAATACATTAGGAGAGTCAATACCAGAACAAAAGAAAGGGCTTTGCATTAACAAGGCATTAGTTAAATTTTTTTAGTATTCTGACTTTTTGCAATTCAAATTATTTTCCATTGAATATTTACTGGCTATCGCTCTTATTAGCAGGTTTTTTAGAGATTGGCTGGCCGCTTGGATTAAAGCTCGCTGACCTCCCCAATATGAAAATATGGGGCATCATTTTGGCCCTAATTAGCATGACGCTAAGTGGCCTCCTGCTTTGGTTCTCACTTAAAGAAATCCCTATTGGAACAGCCTATGCCGTATGGACCTCAATAGGCGCCGTTGGCACCTTCACTATTGGCGTTCTGGTTTTTGGAGACCCCAATATTCCGCTGCGCTGGCTGGGTGTTGCCCTCATCTTACTTGGAGTAATTTTCCTAAAGATAGGATAGTGGCACCAAATCCCAAGACAAAAAGATCTAATCAACCTTGAATAATGTTTAAATGGTGATAGCGATAAGCAATCAATTTAATATTGCCTCATTCAAAGCCACATAGGAAATTAGAAATGAATATGCCTCAAAACTATAAAATTGTTTTCGATGACTTGGAATGGTTTGAAGCAGGAGATGGAATGCGCTATAAGCGTATTCAACAAGGCGGCACTCAATTACGTTTAGTTGAATGGGACAAGGCGATGGTTCATGCCGACTGGTGTTTAAAGGGTCATATTGGCTATGTCATCGAGGGCGAAGTTGAGTTGGATATCGCTGGAAAAGTTTTTAGATATGGGGTCGGAGATGTATTCGTAGTACCAGAAGGTGAAGAGCATAGACATCGCCCAAAAGTGTTAACTGAAAAGATGAGATTTTTTGCCGTTGAGAAGAGCAATTAATTTCGGCTAAAGCAGTTGTAATTCATCTGTTTTATAAGTAGCTTCTGAGGACTTCATCAACTAGGGTCGAGGATGCAAAGCTCCGACGGCTCTTCAAATAAGCAGCTTCCCAAGCTCGATCAATATCGCAAAGGAGGATGAGATGGTTAACCGCGTCCTACTTACTTCAATTTAAGGGCTTTTTATACGATCTATATCAATAGATGGCTCCACTTAAAAGACTAGTATGAAGAACAAACGCTCTTTTGAAGCGTTGCGAGAATTGTCAAATTAGGATCAATATGAAAAATTTATGCGCCTTTACTTTTGCGGCCCTCTTATTCATTACTAATTCAGCGAATGCCAATAGAGAGCTGGCTTCTAGCAACGGATGCATGGGTTGCCATGCAGATACTAAATTTGACGGGCCACCATGGCCTGAGCTTGCGGGAAAATATAAGAAGTTTCAGGGGCAAGCAGATGCTGCTCAGATTGCTGGTGAAAAATTGAGGAAAGGTGGCTTTTTTAAGAAAGTGAAAGCCCATCAAAAACTATCGCCAGCAACAGCTACCGAATTAATGCAATGGATCATTGACGGCGCCAATTAAACATGCGTGATAGGGGCTTCTTCAACTCAGGCCGAGGAAAGCTGACCCTATTTCAGCCAAGAGCAATCAAAAGCTCCTCTTTTAAAGCCATCATTAGATTCTGAGCGCTGAGCCTTCTGGTTCTCGAATAGTCTTGTCCAGCCCATAAACTTTGATACTCACCATTATTGGCCCTTCCTGCTAATTGCCTTAGTGATGCTGTCATCGTATTTTGTATTGGAAAAGGCAAAACTATTTTGCCGTCCATCAATTGAATAAATTCATTATCTATTCCTCGAGCAGGCCTTCCTGAAAATCCCGTCGTAAATACTGAGCCTCTGCTGTGGTGCTTCAGTACAAACTCCTTATGAGCAGGCGAGGCACCTGACTCATCGCAACATAAAAAGGCTGTTCCCAATTGAGCGGCTATAGCTCCAGACTTTAAGGCATCAGCAATATCTACTCCATCCATTAATGCGCCCGCCGTAACAACAGGAATTGAACACTCCTTAACTAATAATCTAGTTAAATCCATCGCACTTAATTTTTCATCTACTTCATCAGGATTAAACATGCCTCGATGTCCGCCAGCCTCAATGCCTTGCGCCACAATGAAATCAGCGCCCGCTTTTTCAACTGCCCTTGCTTCTTTGAGGCTTGTCGCAGTAATCCCAACAGTAATTCCCAGGGAGTGTGCTTTTTCAATGAGGCTCAGCGCAGGAATTCCAAAATGGAAAGTTAAAATTTCTGGGCGATGTTCCCAAACAGAATTCAGTTGACCCTCAATATTGGGATAAAACGGGGCCTGAGGTACCGATACTGAGTACTCACCTTTAATTGGTAAATTTTTTAACGCTTCAATAGCCTTTTCTTGAATAGCTTGCTCTGGCAAATCAACTGGACTGAAGACAAAGAAGTTAGCGTTAATAGGGCCCTTGGTTAAAACTTTCGTAGCTGCTAAATCTTCGCTGATTTTTTGTGGCGTGCTGTAAGCGAAACCAAAGCTACCAACACCACCAGCATTGGAAACTTCTGAAGCAAGCCTTGGATTATTGATGCCGCCAGCCATAGGCGCCTGAATGACCGGAATACCTAACTTAGAAAAGTTGAACATGGCTATTCCACTAAATATTGTTTAAAAGGTCATTATATGAAGCGCGCGACTTCAACACAAAAGCTCAAATGAAAAACCACCCGAAGGTGGTTTTGGTATTTCTTGCTTGCCCGTAGCGAAATCAAACGAAGCCTAGGGTTTATCGCCTATAAAGGCTAAACACCATGACCATTAATGTACGTTTCTAAAAACTTAATCTGACTACCTTGAAGCTCAATGATACTTTTTACTAGATCACCAACAGAAATAACTCCAACCACTTTATTTTTTTCTAATACAGGCAAGTGCCTAATATGTTTATGAACCATGATCGCCATACACTCCTCTAATGAGTTTGAGGGCATCACAGTTAGAGGATTTTTTGTCATTATTGTTGAAACAGCCACTTGTTTTGGATTATTGTGCGGCAACAACACTTTTATGGCGCAATCTCCCTGTGAAACAATCCCCGCCAAAACTCCATCATCAATTACTAAAATGGCTCGCACTCGATGATCACGCATCAGCGTTAAGACATTTTCTACGGTATCCGATGATCGTACGGAAAAAATGGAGTTGGCTTTTTGTTCAATTACTTTTTTTACAGTTGTCATAAGGTTTAAAAATCTATTGGGGGTTTTGGTGCTTAATGAATTTTTTATTTGGGTAAAATTCTATTATATTCTGCGCCGCCATCCCAAGCAAAACAGGATTACACGGCGGCCAAAAGTCACCTGAACTTGGTTTTGGTGTTTCTTGGCGGCACGAGGCGGAATCAACCAGGGCCGAAGATTGTTGACTCTATCGCTAGTCTGCCAAGGGCAATTCCACTAGAAACTTGGCACCACCACCAACAGCATCTTCATAATGAATAGAGCCGCCATATCTCGTAACAATGTGCTTACACAGCCATAGGCCTAGACCCATCCCCGTTTGTTTGGTTGTGCTCAATAGCTCAAATAGATGGGATTTGAATTCAAAGGGAACACCTGTAGCATTATCGACAACACTGAGATGAGCCGACTTGCCGTCTTTGATAGCCTCTATAACAATGCGACGCTGGAGTGTTCCTGAGTTAGCCAAGGCCTGGATTGCGTTATTCAGCAAATTTAGTATGACCTGCTCGATTTCTGAGGAATTGACTCGGATTAGTAAATCATCATCGACTCGAAGTTGAATTTGGATATTCTTGGACTTTAGCTCTGGCTTAACAATCTCTAGCACTTTGTCAATCAAGCTGCCCATCTGAAGAGCTTCAGCATTTGAATCACCTTCGCTAAAGATTGATCTGAGGGATTTAACAATCGTAGCAGCCCGCCTATTGTCTTCTTCTAGAGAATCTAAAATCTCCTTACCCAGCTCTGGATTGATTACCCCTTTTTCTAATTTCATTTTAAGAAATTGAATATTAAGGTTTGATGCCCCAAGAGGTTGATTGAGTTCATGAGCAATCGACGCGGATAAAGCGCCAGTAGCCGCCGTCTTGTTAGCCTTCATCAGGCCGTAGATAAGTCGCTCTTTTTCTTTTAAGAGCTCGGTAATTTTTTCATTCTCTTTTTTTGTGCTAATTAAAGAGCTGGCAATTTCATTTTCTTTAATGAGCTGTTTTTGAAGATAAAACATTCCCAGCGCGACAAAAGTCATGATGTTAGATGCGTAGGTAATCCATCTGAGCCCTAGGGCAAAGGCATCTTCGGTATAGAGGAAGATATTAGTTGGGCCATCGCCAGTCAAAATCCGATAAGTCCTAAAGATATTACCTATCA
>CANIMS010000050.1 GCA_947468785.1 Betaproteobacteria bacterium | reverse complement strand
GTCTACAGCATGACATCTCTATTTTTCCCAGATCTCGCAGAGCTCTCTATTTTTATATTTATGGCTGTGGTACTGCTGATTCGTCCACAAGGTTTATTTGGTAAAGCGGGGGCGATGGGCTAAGGCTCCTTATCGATATGAATTCATACTTTCAACTCATTGCACGCCATCGCGTATTAGCGAGCACACTGTTTTTGGCGATCTTTCCATTCATCATGCCCTACGAGGCATTAGCGATCAATATTTTGATTTTTGGCTTATTTGCTATGGGCTTTAATTTGCTATTTGGTTATATGGGCCTTCTGTCATTTGGCCATGCTGCCTTTTTAGGAATAGGCAGTTATCTCACGGGTATTAGCATCGTCCATTACGGCCTTCCGTGGGGCGCAGCCATCCTCATTGGAGTCATTGGCGCTGCTATCGGCGGACTCTTCATGGGCTTCTTAGCAATTCGTACCCGTGGAATATATTTCTCGATGGTCACCCTCGCCCTGGGTCAAATTATTTACTACATTTTTTATAAAGCTGAGAGCTTGACTGGCGGTGAAAATGGTTTAAGAGGTGTCAGAGTAGACACCTTCAATATCCTTGGCATACCAGTTGACTTCTTAAACCCTCTGATTAAGTACTACATCATTCTCTTTTTTGTAGTGATTGCCATTTGGTTTATTTCACGTATTTTGAATTCTCCTTTGGGTGCCGTCATGGAAGCCATTCGGGAAAACGAAAAACGGGCTTCTGCTTGTGGCTTTGATGTAGCGCGCACCAAGTTACTCGTTTTTGTTTTATCAGCAGCCATTTGTGGATTAGCAGGCACTTTGCGTGCCTTACACCTCTCCATTGTTCCTATTGACTCATTGCATTACCTGCAATCAGGTCAGGCAATTATGATGAGCATCTTAGGCGGAATGGGCACCTTCTTTGGACCCTTTGTAGGTGCAGCGGTCATGCTCTACCTCGAGGATGTCGTGACGACTTTCACCAAGCATTGGATGGCAGTGATTGGCGTCGTGTTTATGTTCTTTGTGCTGTTCTTCCCTAAAGGTATTTGGGGAACCATTTTGAGTAAGCTACAAATTGCGCAGGATACAAAATAATGAATAGCGCTAATAACAACACTCCTATTCTTGAGGCTCGTAATGTCAGTAAAAGCTTTGGTAAGTTCAAGGCTTTACAAAATGTGTCAACCAGCTTTATGCCAGGAACCTTGACTGCCATTATTGGTCCAAATGGTGCGGGCAAGAGCACCTTCTTTAATGTTCTGAGCGGTGCCTTTCCTCCCACTAGCGGTCAAATTCTTTTTAATGGCAACGATATTACTGGCATGCAGCAGCATGAATTTGCTCGTATTGGAATCTCAAAGAGCTTTCAGATCACAAATGTGTTTAAGCAACTTACCGTACATGAAAATGTCCGAGTTGCTGCACAAATGGAAACTGCGCGTTACAACTTTTTACGTAATGCCCAAAGCTATCCAAAACCCATTGAAATCGCAGATGAACTTTTGAGTCGGGTAAACCTTCAGCATCTGCGCAATAAAAAAACCGGCGACTTAGCGCACGGCCAACAAAGAGCCCTGGAAATAGCCATGGCATTGGCCTGCAATCCCAGTCTGCTTTTATTGGATGAGCCAACCGCAGGAATGTCGCCAGAAGAAACTCTAGTCATGATGGATTTGATTCGTACTCTTGCTAATGAGCGTACTGTGATTTTGGTCGAGCATAAAATGAAACTCATTATGGGCTTATGTAAGCGCATCATCGTCTTACATCACGGTGAATTCTTGGCGGAAGGTACGCCAGAAGAAATTCAAAATAATGCTGAGGTACGTCGCGTGTACTTGGGCCAAGGTTAAATTGAAAGTGTTCTATGTTACGTATTGAAAATTTAAATGCCTGGTACGACCGTAGTCATGTACTACAAGGCATATCGCTTGAAGTGAATAAAGGTGAAATTGTGACCTTGATGGGCCGCAATGGTGCAGGCAAAACGACTACCCTTCGCTCATTAATGGGTCTCTTGCCAAAGCGCCAAGGATCAGCATCAATTGATGGCACCTCATTTTTAGATATGCCTGCCCACACCCGCTTTCATCTTGGCTTAGCCTACGTTCCAGAAGACCGTCGTATCGTTCCAGGGCTAACAGTTAAAGAAAATCTCGAGCTTGGCATTATTGCTAAAAAAAATCGCGGTGATATGAGCGCAATGGTAGATGAAATTGCTGAAACTTTTCCCCGCCTAAAAGAGCGCCTCAATCAAGATGGCACTTCTATGTCAGGTGGCGAGCAACAGATGCTGGCGATAGCCCGAGCCATGATCGGCAAGCCTAAGGCCATATTGCTAGATGAGCCATCCGAAGGCATCATGCCAGTATTGGTAGATGAGATGTTTGAATTATTTGCGACTCTCAAAAATAAAGGGATGACCATTCTTTTGGTTGAGCAGAATGTGCAACAAGCTCTCAAAATTTCTGACAGAGCTTATATCCTGGATCAAGGTGAAATTGTGTTTCAGGACACTGCTAAAAATCTTCTCAATAACGATGAGATTCAGCAAAAATATTGCGCTGTTTAAATGATGCGCAACCAGTGCCCTAACTGATGCCAAAAACTTTCGGGCACTAGCGTCAACAACCAGGTCATCGTGAGGTAGCGCAAAAGCTTACCGAAAAACATGTAGATCAAACAAGGTCTCCACGCTAAACGCAGCCAGCCAGCAGCAAAGCAAAGGGGATCACCAAAACCTGGTAGCCAGGAGAGTAGTAGCATTTTGGGGCCACGAGCTTCTAACCAAGCCTGCATGCGTCCATGTGTGGGGCCCTTCAGCGACTCAAAACTGTTGCGACTGATCAAGCCAAGCCACCAATCCAGCATGCCACCTCCAGTATTGCCTATCGCTGCCACGAAGATAGCAGTCCAATACAAATGGGGGTTTATGGAGATGTAGCCAAAAAGGATGGGTTCTGATCCAATCGGAATAAGTGTGGCAGAAATGAAAGCACTAATAAATACCGCGGGTAACCCTACTGAAGGCAAACCAAACCAGGCAAAAAAATGCCCGAACATTTGCTCCATTAGGCGAGTACTCCTGATTTTTTCAAGAGAGTAATTTGCTCTTCTGTAAGGCCAGCAGCTTGAAGTACTTTATCGGTGTGCTCCCCCAAGATTGGTGCGCGATACCGAATAGCACCTGGGTTCTGAGAAAGCTTAGGAATAATCCCGGGCACTTGAACCTTAAGACCATCTGCCCCTTCTACCGTTTCAATAACACCTCGGGCATGGTAGTGAGGATCCTCTGCAATATCTTTAGCTGTATAAATTTTTCCTGAGGGGACTTGAGCTACGACAAGTGCTTTTAGTACCTCATCAATCGATAGAGAACCAGTCCATGCATTGATTGCTGTATCAATTTCTTGAACCCGTTTAGCTCGTCCATCATTGCGCTCAAGATCAGGATCTTCTCCTAAATCTGCTCTGCCAATCAAGGTCATTAAGCGCTTATAGATAGAGTCCCCATTGCCGGCGATTAAGACATATTCACCATCTTTACAGCGGTATGCATTCGAAGGCGCAATTCCAGGCAAGGCGCCGCCAGCGGGTTGTCGTATAGCACCGAAGGCAGAATACTCAGGCAATAAACTTTCTGTGAGATTAAAAACTGCCTCGTATAAGGCCACATCGATCATTTGACCGTCACCACCTCGAGCATCACGCTCGTATAAGGCCAACAAGACACCGAGGGCCCCATGTAAACCAGCAATCGTATCTCCCAGCGAAACGCCAGCTCTCACTGGCACCTCATTGGGATGACCAGTAATGTGGCGCAGTCCAGCCATTGCTTCGCCAATTGCAGCAAACCCCGGCTCATCGCGTCGCGGTCCATCTTGTCCATAGCCTGAAATCCGCAGCATGATCATTTTAGGATTGATCTGATGCAACTCCTCCCAGCCAAGGCCCCACTTTTCTAGAGTTCCTGGCCTGAAGTTTTCAATCACCACATCCGCTTCCAGTGCTAATTGGCGTGCAATAGCTTGACCCTCTTTAACACGAAGATCCAAGCAGATAGACTGCTTGTTACGGGATTGAGCCTGCCACCAGACCGATGTACCTTTATGAAGCATGCGCCATTTACGCAAAGGATCACCATCCTTAGGTGATTCCACTTTGATGACTTCGGCGCCAAAATCAGCCAGTGTTTTAGACGCAAACGGTCCAGCAATAAGCTGCCCTAACTCTAAGACCTTAATTCCTGAAAGGATCTGGTGATAGTTCTTTTCCATCTTCTAGCTAATTTCCTTAAAACGTTCCTAAGGGATATTTTCCGCTTCTTTTAGCTATTTTCACGGATTTTCAAATCTTGCTTAAACTATTGAACAATTACCAAAATAACCCTTAAATCCCCCTACCTGAGAATTTCATGAATCACCCCATCCCCAAGGAAGATCAATTCCAAGACATGCGCGAAGCGCTGCGTGACCTCTGTAATCGCTATGACTCAGCGTATTGGCAAAAAATTGACCATGAACGGGGCTATCCTGAGGCTTTTGTCACCTCAATGACTGAGGCTGGGTGGTTGGCTGCACTAATTCCCGAGGAATATGGTGGCTCAGGATTGGGCCTAGCTGAAGCTTCAGTCATCATGGAAGAAATCAACTTTTCTGGAGGCAATTCTGGCTCTTGTCACGGACAAATGTACAACATGGGCACCCTTCTTCGTCATGGGTCTGATGTACAGAAAAAAATGTACCTACCCAAAATCGCCACCGGTGAGCTGCGTTTACAAAGTATGGCAGTTACGGAACCTACTACTGGCACCGACACCACCAAGCTGAAAACAACTGCAGTAAAAAAGGGTGATAAATATATTATCAACGGGCAAAAAGTCTGGATTTCTCGTATTCAACATTCAGACCTCATGATTTTGCTTGCTCGCACTACTCCATTGAGTGAAGTGAAACGCAAATCAGAAGGTATGTCGATTTTTATCGTCAATCTCAAAGATGCTATTGGTAAAGGTATGGAAGTAAGACCAATCGCCAATATGGTGAATCATGAGACCAATGAAGTCTTCTTTGACAATCTCGAAATCCCTGCAGAAAATCTCATCGGCGAAGAGGGTCAAGGATTTAAATACATCTTAGATGGCTTAAATGCGGAGCGGGTATTAATTGCAGCGGAGTGTATTGGGGATGCCTATTGGTTTATTGACCGTGCCCGGCGTTATGCCAATGATCGCGTAGTTTTTGATCGCCCGATCGGTAAAAATCAAGGTATTCAATTCCCTATTGCTGACAGCTATATTGAAACTGAAGCCGCAAACCTCATGCGATTTAAAGCATGTGAGTTATTTGACAATCACCAGCCCTGCGGTCCCGAAGCGAATATGGCGAAGTACTTAGCAGCCAAAGCCTCTTGGGAAGCGGCTAATGTCTGCCTACAAACCCATGGTGGATTTGGCTTTGCCAATGAATACGATGTAGAGCGCAAATTTAGAGAGACTCGCTTGTATCAAGTAGCGCCAATCTCGACAAACTTGATCTACTCCTATATTGCCGAGCATGTTCTTGGTCTACCGAGATCTTTCTGATTTTTTAACAGGCAATTGATATGAGCGTACGCCCCTTAGATGGAATTACTGTTGTCGCACTTGAGCATGTGATTGCAGCGCCATTCTGCACTCGCCAGTTAGCGGACTTGGGTGCACGCATCATTAAGATTGAACGCCCTGGAGATGGTGACTTTGCTAGAGGGTACGACACACAAGTAGATGGCCTCTCTTCCCATTTTGTTTGGGTTAATCGCTCTAAAGAAAGTTTAACGCTCGATCTTAAACAAGAATCAGCAATCGCAGTATTAAAGAATTTATTAAAGACTGCAGATGTCTTTATTCAAAATCTGGCACCTGGTGCAGCAGCGCGCATGGGGCTGACTGCCGAGGCTTTACAAAAGGATAATCCTGGTTTAATTCTCTGTGCGATCTCCGGCTATGGGAATGATGGCCCCTATCGCGACAAAAAAGCCTATGATCTATTGATCCAAAGTGAGGCGGGCTTTCTGTCGATTACAGGTACACCTGAGACACCGAGCAAAGCTGGTAACTCCATTGCTGATATTGCTGCAGGCATGTATGCCTATACCAATATCCTAGCTGCGCTATTACAAAGAGGTAAAACAGGTAAAGGCACCGTAATTGATATCTCAATGCTAGAAGCCTTAAGTGAATGGATGAGTTTCCCGATGTACTACGCCCACAAGGGTGCTAATCCACCCTCCAGAAATGGCGCATCGCATGCCACGATTTATCCATACGGCCCTTTTAAGGCCGGTGACGGTAAAACAGTCATGTTAGGTCTTCAAAACGAACGTGAGTGGGTACAGTTCTGTGAGATCGTTCTCGAAAATTCAGCGCTTGCTAAGGATGAGCGCTTTGATAGAAATTTCAAACGCAATGAAAAGCGTGCTGAATTACTAGAAATTATTAATGCTTGTTTCTGCAAGCTCACCTCTGAGCAACTCATTGCGCGATTAGAGCAAGCACAGATCGCTAACGCTAATCTCAATGATATGGAAGGCTTGTGGAAACACGAGCAGTTGAAGGCGCGCAAGCGCTGGACAGAAGTTGGCACCCCGAATGGAAAGATTGCCGCTCTACTTCCACCAGGTCTCAATGATAGTTATGAATACCGGATGGATCCCATTCCATCTGTAGGCCAACATACTGATGCCATCCTAAAAGAGCTCGGCTTAGCTGAATCTGAAATCGCCAGCATGCGTGAAAGTGGCGCGATTTAGAGAAGTGGTGATGTCAAGTGGGCAGCGTTTTCTAAATAACGATGCCATTTGGGACGCTTAGCCCATGCCTGAGGATCTACAAAGTCAGATTGGGCAATGTAAGACTCCACCAGTTTTTCAAGATTAGCGCAGAACGCCTCGTTATAAACGATCAAACTAATTTCAAAATTGAGGCGTAGGCTACGCTGATCAAAATTCACTGAACCGAAGATGGCTGCTTTTTGATCCACCAGCAAGCTCTTGGTATGCAAAAGACCACCATGAAACTCAGCAATATGCACACCTGAATTTAAGAGATCTTCGTAATAACTTCTACTGCTCCAAGCAACCAGTTTTGAATCATTTAACTTGGGCACAATTAAGGTCACCTTCACACCACGTCTAGCGGTCGACATTAGTGCTTGCATTAGTCCATCATCCGGACCAAAGTAGGGAGTAGTGATTGTCAACTCCTCTTGTGCATCAATAATCGCCGACAACATCACTTGATACAAAATATCGTCACGATAAACTGGACCTGATGCAAGTTCCTGCGCAATGACTTCACCCACAGAAGGCGCTATTTGAGGCTTCTGATCTCTAAAATGGGTAATCTTTGGATTATCAACACTCCAATCAAAAGCAAATGTCAGCTCAAACTGTGCCGCTATTGGACCTTCAACGCGAACCATGGCATCCACCCACTCACCTACGCCAGAATCTTGTTTAAATGTGCGTGGATCAACCAAATTCATGCTACCAGTCCATACGATAGCGTTATCAATCACAAATATTTTTCGATGCAAACGCAAATCGGCACGACGAAATTGAAACCTTCCAATTTGAATCGGCAATGCTTCCGTGACCTCAATTCCTGCATTACGAAAGCGAGCTGGCCATTTAGATTTAAACCAATCTTTACTTCCTAAGGAATCTAATAAAACGCGGCAAGCAACGCCACGCTTAGAGGCAGCAATTAATGCCTCCCCAACTCGGTCAGCATCACCTCCTAAGGCCCAAATATAGAACTCCAGATGAAGGCTTTTCTTTGCTTGGTTAATCTCATCAATAAAGAGCTGCAGGATTTGCAATGAATTAGTGTGTAACTCGACCTTATTTCCAGCGACTACAGGTGTGCCATTATTGGATTGTGCCAAAAGGCTAAATGAGCGAGCTTCAATTGGTAGCTTTAGCTTATCCCCTGCATACATAGACCGCATATCCTCGGTGATCTTTTCGTATTCACGATTCATGCGGGTAATTTTTCGCGTTAACTTACGGCCTACAGGACGCTCACCGATCAATACATAGAGGCTGATTCCGATTACCGGAAATGTCATGACAATAAAAATCCAAGCAAAGGCAACGCCAACGGGTCTTCTTACAGAAATAATGACGCCGATAAAATACGTTACTAGTAAAAAATGAAGTACAAGCAGTCCATTCAAACTAAAATTCAAGGTTGATTCTAAAAATACACTCAATAAGCCATTCATAACATTTCCAATTCAGCAGTAATTCCAAGATGATCCGATAACTTCATCCATTCATGCAAAATTTGCGCAGAATGAATCTTTAAGCCTCGTACATAAATGCGGTCCATAGCCAATAGTGGCTTAACACTGGGGAAAGTTTTAGCGGGTGACCCAGTCAAGACCTCAAAGACCTCATCAAAGCCTGCTGCGCGCATTGGTGCGCTTACCCGATTACGCCAATCATTAAAGTCTCCAGCCACAATAGTAGGCCCATCTTGTGCCAGGACTTCAATGTAGCGAATAATTTCCTCTAACTGCCGCCCTCTACCGCCCTCAAATAAGGCTAGATGCACACAAAAGCAATGAATGGGTTTATCAAAGCCTTCAAGCTGTGTCACGCTGTGCAATAGTCCACGACGCTCAAACCGATAAGCAGAAATGTCGTAGTTTTGTCCTTTTTGCATCGGGTGCTTAGACAAAATAGCATTACCGTGATGTCCATCAGGGTATTCAACATTCTTGCCATAGTGCCAGTCATGCCAAAAATTCTCTGAAAGAAAGTGAGTTAATTCCATTAGAGGCCACTGCCCAAAACGTCGGACTCTACCGCGATGTTCTTGCTGCAGCTCCTGTAGAAAAAGGAGATC
>CANIMS010000049.1 GCA_947468785.1 Betaproteobacteria bacterium | reverse complement strand
TCAACTCTTGAATAGTAATACCTGCTGGGGCAAGCTTCACACCCGGTTTTTTGACTCGACCGCTTACGCTAAAGCTACGCAAGCCCTTACGATCATGTCTGCCGAAAGAACTAAACCACTCTGGTCCGCGTTGCACAATATCGCGCACCCAATACAGTGTTTCAAAATTATGTTCTAGAGTGGGTCTACCAAATAAACCTACTTGCGCAATGTAAGGAGGACGCATTCTGGGTTCGCCACGCTTACCTTCAATACTCTCAATCATGGCAGACTCTTCGCCGCAGATATATGCCCCTGCACCGCGACGTAATTCAATAGTAGGCAACTTAAATGGGGGATTCGCTTTGAGCTTCTCTATTTCAATTTCTAGCAACTCACGACAACCGTGATACTCATCACGTAAATAGATATAGCAGGCATCAATGCCAACTACACTTGCAGCAATCAGCAATCCCTCTAAAAAGCGATGGGGATCACGTTCTAAGTAGGTGCGATCCTTAAATGTTCCTGGCTCGCCTTCATCAATGTTGACCGCCATAAGCTTAGGCGCCACCTGATCTTTGACAATCCGCCATTTACGTCCTGCCGGGAAACCTGCGCCACCAAGGCCGCGCAAACCAGAACTTTCCATAGCCTTGATGATGCTTTCGGCATCTTTTTTACCTTCAGCAATTTCTTTTGCTAAGGCATAGCCACCTTGTTTGCAATACGATTCATAGCCTACATACCCAGGTGAGACTGCTTGATTTTCACCCTGCGGAGAAATGCCCTGCTCGGCCAATGTACCCGGATCAAAATTGGCATCATCACTGGCTAGGGGTTGAGTCCTTACATTATTTTTGATGGCAGCCCTTACTTTGTCTGTTGTTGCAAAGAGCACAGGATATTGATGCACCACTGCTACAGGGGCTTGCTCACAACGACCAACACAAGGAGCAGCAATGACTTTAATCTTGTCATTACCCAATATAGAGGGCAACTTTTCCAAGAGTTTTTGTGCGCCTGCTAACTCACAGGCAATGCCATCACACACTCGAACAGTAATATCGGCGACAGGATCATTACCACGCACCACTTCAAAGTGGTGATAGAAAGTAGCTACCTCATACACTTCGGCCATCGGCAAATTCATTTCTTTTGCCAAAGCGACTAAATGACGATCATGCAATGCCCGATACTCATCATTGAGTTTATGGAGATTTTCAATTAATAAATCACGGCGCTCTACAGCATTACCAATCAGTCGGCGGACTTCAGCTAGAGAGGCATCATCAGCTTGTCGGCCTTTGAGCTTACTTTTACGACGAATGGTCTCCCGTAAATCATCAGCAGTCGCAATCGCAACAGCTTTGACTTCTCCAGAAGGCTTGGGGTGATTCATAACTTGTAGTCTCTAATGTTCTGTCCCAACGCATTACGCGGTGAGATGTATTTTCATATTCCAAATTGACCAAGTCAGGCAAACGCTTTGCCGGAGCAATTTAGTCAAATAACCAGCTGATTTTGGGTTATTTCACCCTCTAAGTCCTTGACGCCGCTCAAGGGATTCAAATAAGGGTTAACCCTTATTTATTACAGCAGGGAAGGTCTTGGTCTATCGCCAGGTGGAAGTGAGTAATCAATCTGGCGTTCGTAAAGACGGGCGCGATAGCAATCGTTATAGCCAGGGCTGCCAATTTGCCAGCCAATTGAGGTGCAATCCTCTTGGGCGGCAGATTCAATAGAGCCGCAAGCTGAGAGCATCAATGGGGCTAGAGCAAGAGTAAGAAGAAGACGCAATTTTGTTGATTTCATACCTCAAGTCTACTGGATTCTGAAAGCTAGGTTAAGGGAAAGTATTGACTTGTCATATTTGGGCAAACTCAGCAACAATGAACGTCAGAAGTAGCATTCACAATAAAAATATTCAATTGGGAGAACCTCATGAAATCGATCCACCAAAGGATTGCAGCAATTGTCTTTTCTTTTGCCAGCGCCCTACTTTCTATCAACGCTGTATATGCCCAATCCTCCGATGGCTATACGAGCCTGATTGATGGGGTGAGCTTAGATGGCTGGAACATTATTGGTAATGCGAATTGGCTTATTGGTAAGGACACCATCGAAAGTAACAAACCGACTGGGTTTTTAGTGAGCACAAAGAATTATAAGAATTTCATTATTCGCGCAGAGTTTTGGGCTGAGTCCAATACCAATAGTGGAATCTTTATTCGTTGCCAAGATCCTACTAAGATTGCTGCAGCAACTTCATATGAGGTCAATATTTGGGACACTCGCCCTGGCCAAGAATATTCCACTGGAGCAATTGTGGATGTAGCCAAAGTAAATCCTATTCATAAAGCAGGCGGTCGTTGGAATACGATGGAAATCGTTGCCAACGGTTCTCAGCTAAAAGTATCGATGAATGGCGCAGTCACTGTTGATGTAAAAGATAGTAAGTTTGCAGATGGGCCCATCGCCTTGCAATCTGCTGGTAGCATTATTAAGTTTAGAAAGCTAGAGATTAAGCCGATTTAATCCGAGAGTCTTTATTTATATAAAGCCACCTAACGGTGGCTTTTCCATTCATGATTTAACTATTTATAATTCGTAACTTAAGCGGGAGGAAAGCCCACCTTTTGTGCCCACATATTGTTAAAGGCATGAATCACGGGTTTTTCATAAACACCTGCTTTGGTATAGGGCTCATCTTTTAACCAAGCTTCAACATCTGCTCTACTCGCAAAGTCTATTGCTAGCAGGCTTCCAATTGGAGTCTTGCCATCATCTGATATCAAAGGGCCAGCAAAAGCCATGCGATCCGATAGCTGAGCAAGATATGCGCGATGCTCTGGTCGCACTTGAATCCGTAGCTCAGCAGTTCCTGGGCGATCCATCAGCAAAATAGCAAAAATCATATTGTCTCCATTAAGGTGTTGTGAGTGGTGATGACGTATTGGGATATTACGGGATTTTAGAAATAATAAAACCACCCGAAGGTGGTTTTAGTGCTACTGGCGGAAGGGGCGGGATTCGAACCCGCGGTAGGCTATTAACCTACGCACGCTTTCCAGGCGTGTGACTTAAACCGCTCATCCACCCTTCCGTACAACCAGTGATTATACGGTTGCTGAAAGGGTTGGCCTTGGAATGCTTAGATTGGCTGCTTGAGCTGCTCCAGAATTGCTGGATTCTCAAGGGTTGAGATGTCTTGAGTCACTTCCTCGCCCTTAGCAATCACACGCAAGAGACGTCGCATGATCTTGCCAGAACGGGTTTTTGGTAGGTTATCGCCAAAACGAATGTCTTTTGGTTTGGCGATAGGGCCAATTTCTTTACCAACCCAATTCCGTAATTCTGTGGCAATCATCTTCGCTTGATCACCTGTTGGACGACCGCCCTTGAGAACAACGAATGCACAAATAGCTTCGCCAGTCATGTCATCAGGACGACCGACTACAGCTGCCTCAGCAACCAATGGGTTAGCAACCAAACATGATTCGATTTCCATAGTTCCCATACGGTGACCAGAAACGTTCAAGACATCATCGATACGTCCAGTGATGGTGAAGTAAGCAGTATCTTTATTTCGGATTGCACCGTCACCTGCAAGATACAAAGCCCCACCCAACTCTTCTGGAAAATATGACTTCACAAAACGATCTGGGTCATTCCAAATCGTGCGAATCATAGAAGGCCATGGGCGCTTGACCACCAAAATACCGCCCTGACCATTTGGAACATCCACTCCAGCCTCATCCACAATCGCCGCCATGATGCCTGGCAATGGCAATGTGCATGAACCTGGAACCATTGGAGTAGCGCCTGGCAATGGGGAAATCATGTGGCCACCCGTTTCAGTTTGCCAGAACGTATCAGCAATCGGGCAACGTGAACCGCCTACATTTTCGTAGTACCACATCCACGCTTCAGGATTAATTGGCTCGCCAACTGAACCCAAGAGACGCAAAGAAGATAAGTCATAGCTCTTTGGATGAACGGATTCATCATTACTTGAGGCTTTAATGAGTGAACGAATGGCAGTAGGTGCGGTATAGAAAATAGTCGCTTTGTGTTTTTGAATCGTATCCCAGAAACGGCCTGCATTGGGATAGGTCGGTACACCTTCAAAAACAATTTCAGTAGCGCCTACAGCCAATGGGCCATAAGTAATATAGGAGTGACCAGTCACCCAACCAATATCTGCCGTACACCAGAACACATCAGTTGGCTTGATATCAAAGGTCCATTTCATTGTGAGAATTGCCCACAGAAGGTATCCGCCAGTAGAGTGCTGCACTCCTTTTGGCTTACCAGTAGATCCAGAGGTGTAGAGAATAAATAATGGATGCTCAGCACTCACCCACTCTGGTTCGCAAGTAGTAGATTCATTTGCGACTACGTCATGCATCCAAACATCACGACCAGCAACCATCGGAATGGTGCGACCAGTACGCTTATAGACGATGACATTTTTTACTTTTTCGCATTCGCCTAAGGCAATCGCTTCATCAACAATTGTTTTGAGCGGTAACTCTTTACCACCGCGATATTGTTCATCGGCAGTAATCACTGCAACTGCGCCAACGTCAACGATACGTTCTTGTAATGACTTTGCAGAAAATCCACCGAAGACTACAGAATGAATTGCACCAATACGAGCACACGCTTGCATTGCAACAATGCCTTCAATCGACATGGACATATAAATAATGACGCGGTCACCAGACTTGATGCCCATTTTGCGTAATGCATTGGCCATCTTACAAACGCGATCAAGTAATTCTTGATAGCTAACGTTTGTCACCTTGCCATCATCTGCTTCAAAAATAACGGCGGTCTTATTGCCTAAACCTTTTTCAATATTGAGGTCTAAACAGTTATAAGAGGCATTCGTTGCACCATCTTCAAACCACTTGTAAAAAGGAATCTTGGACTCATCCAAAACTGTAGTAAATGGTTTCTTCCAGTAAATATGCTCTTTAGCAAGACGTCCCCAGAAACCCTCATAATCCTTCTCTGCCTCTGCGCATAGCTTGTTATAGGCCTCCATACCTGCAATGGCAGCACCCTTTACAAAATCTGCAGGTGGATTAAAAACGCGGTTTTCTTGCATTAACGGTTCCATGCTTACAGCCCTCTATCGAATATTCATTAATCTTTATCTGCGAAAATGTCGCAAAATGACGGTTTTAGCCCGCCTGAACCTTATAAGATAAGTGAAAACACTCGGGATTTGCTCTATGGCAAACCCTTAAAATAGGTCAAACCTTACAAATTAACTAAAAACCATGACAAATATCAAACAAAACGACCTCATTCAAAGCGTTGCAGATGCCTTCCAATTTATTTCCTATTACCATCCCAAGGACTTCATTGCTGCAATGGGCAAAGCCTATGAGCTAGAAGAAGGCCATGGTGCTAAGGATGCGATTGCCCAAATTTTGACGAATAGCCGGATGTGCGCCGAAGGCCACCGCCCCCTTTGCCAAGATACGGGAATTGCCGTGGTCTTTCTCAAGATTGGTATGAATGTTCAATGGCCTGATGCCACGATGAGTGTCACTGACATGGTAAATGAAGGTGTTCGCCGTGCTTATCTCAATCCAGACAATATGCTGCGTGCCTCAGTATTGAGTGATCCTGCCGGTAAACGAAAAAATACGGGCGACAACACCCCAGCTGTCATCCATTATGAAATCGTACCTGGTAATGATGTTGAAGTCATTTGTGCTGCCAAAGGTGGTGGCTCTGAAAATAAAGCCAAGATGGTGATGCTCAATCCATCGGACTCAATCGTAGATTGGGTATTGAAAACCGTCCCTACGATGGGCGCTGGTTGGTGCCCACCGGGAATCCTCGGAATCGGAATTGGTGGCACTCCAGAAAAAGCCATGCTCATGGCAAAAGAATCTTTAATGGGCCCGGTAGATATTCAAGAGTTAATTGCACGTGGCGCTAAAAACCGCGCTGAAGAATTGCGTTTAGAAATTTATAACAAAGTGAATAAGCTCGGAATTGGCGCTCAAGGTCTAGGCGGCTTAGCCACGGTGCTCGATGTCAAGATTATGGAATACCCAACCCATGCAGCTTCCCTGCCAGTTGCCATGATTCCAAACTGTGCGGCTACACGTCATGTTCATTTCCATTTACATGGTGATGGCCCTGCTAAATTAGAAATACCTTCTTTATCAGATTGGCCGGATGTCACTTGGACTCCAGATGTCCAAAAATCCAAACGAGTGAATTTAGATACCCTCACGCCTGCTGAAGTTGCAAGTTGGAAACCTGGTGAAACACTCTTACTCAATGGAAAAATTTTGACAGGTCGTGATGCAGCACATAAGCGCATTCAGGATATGTTGGCAAAAGGTGAAGAATTACCGGTCAGCTTCAAAAATCGTGTGATCTATTATGTTGGGCCAGTAGACCCTGTCCGTGATGAAGTTGTCGGCCCAGCTGGACCTACCACTTCGACCCGCATGGATAAATTTACCGAAATGATGCTGGCAAAAACTGGCTTAATCGCCATGATTGGCAAAGCAGAGCGCGGACCTGAAGCGATTGAAGCGATCAAGAAACATAAATCAGCCTATCTCATGGCTGTTGGTGGTGCAGCCTATTTGGTATCAAAAGCAATTCAAACATCGAAAGTAGTTGGGTTTGCAGACTTAGGGATGGAAGCGATTTACGAATTTGATGTCAAAGATATGCCGGTAACTGTTGCGGTCAATTCTGAGGGAGTTTCGATGCACCATGAAGGTCCTCGAGACTGGCAAGCCAAAATTGCTGGCATCCCAGTCAAGATTGTCTAAGTTCATCTACTAGGTACACGTTGGCACTCATCGGCGTATTTGATTCTGGCGTAGGAGGCCTATCCATTCTGGATGAGGCTCTGCGCCAGTTGCCACAACACGATTTCATCTATCTGGCAGATTCCGGAAATGCGCCTTATGGAGAGCGCTCTAGTGACTGGATTGCAGCCCGAAGTATGGTCTTATGTCGCTATCTTTTAGATCAAGGTTGTGACGCTATCGTGCTTGCATGCAATACAGCTACTGCACAAGCGATTGCACAGATTCGGAATAGCTTAACGATTCCGATCATTGGTGTTGAACCGGGAATCAAGCCTGCGGCAATGCAGTCGCAAAATGGCATAGTCGGTGTCTTGGCCACTGAGGCTACCCTAAAGAGCGATAAGTTCAATGCCTTATTAGCTACGCTTCCTGACCAATGCCAATTTATCAAGCAAGCAGGAGCTGGCCTGGTACCACTGATTGAAGCAGGGCAAGCGAACAGTGAAGAAACCTTGGAGCTTCTTGCCAAACATCTTGAAGCAATTCAAGATTCTGGTGCAGATACCCTAGTCTTAGGGTGTACACACTATCCTTTTTTACGCAAAGCCATTCGCAAATTACTAGGCGACTCTATTACCATTATTGATACTAGTGAAGCCGTTGTTAGGCAACTGAAGAGGCAGCTAGAAGCAAACCCAATACCAGGCGTAAAACTGGATCATCAGCAACTTACTTTTATTAGCAGCAAGGATGAGCGCAGCCTATTGGCAATGGCCCATGAATTAATGCTTAGCGATATGCGTTCACACCATATTGAAGCCAAATTATTAGGCGCTATCTGATGGGCACTTTTTTACAAAAAGTAAATTCGTGTATTCCGTTTAATAAAACGGAGCGCATCGTTATTGGGATCGTAGTATTACTGCATGTCTTACCGGTCTTAGACTTTTTGAATTGGAGCTCAAAACCAAACAAACCCGATGATGATGCACGGGTAATGGCAAATCTAGTTAGTCCCGAAGCTGCCAACAAAAGTCAGCAGCCTCCCGCCCCTGCGCCTGCCCCTGCTCCGCCACCACCCAAACCAAAGCCTGAACCACAGAAAAAAACAGTAGATGAAAAATCTGCTGATAAACCAGCTCCTACCCAAGCTCAACAGCAGAACCAACAGCAGCCTCAAACACCACCAACTAGCACCCAAACCAAGAGTGAGGCGCCTCCACCGGTAGCTAATGTTGCCCCTTCAACCAGTGGTGGCGCAAGCGGTACACCGATTCAGACCGACATTGGTAAACTGGTTGTGGTCTATCAACCTGACGCTGATGCTTACTACCCTTCTTTTTCAAAGCGTTCGGGTGAGCAAGGTGAAGTGGTGGTGAAACTGATCATTGATGAAACTGGCTCTGTTGAAGAGGTAGCAATGCTCAAATCAAGTACTTTCCCAAGATTAGACCGTGCAGCAACTGAAATTGGTAAACGCTATCGCTTCAAACCGTTCTTAGTAAATGGATCACCAACCAGAATTTCCACTAACCTTTTAATCAAGTTTAATTTAAAGAATTAACCATTATGAATACACCATTTGGCTTAGCAAATCTCTGGCTTGAAGGTGATGCCATTACGCGCTTTGTAGCGATTGCATTACTCTTTTGCTCGATTGTGACCTGGGTAATTTTGCTTACACGCTTTTGGGAGTTACGCAACCTACGCAAACTCATTCCTCAGCTGGAGCAATTCTGGCGTGCCACCTCTTTTGAGCAAGGCCTTCAAGCTTTTAGCGATCATGCTAACAACCCTTATTACAAAATTGCCAAGGCTGCTACTGAAGCTTCTCTGCATCATCAAAGTCAAACCGCCAATCATCGTGAGCTGTTACAAACATTGAACTATTCAGAATGGATGGCTAGAAGCATTAAAAATAGTATCGATGGAGTTGCGGCCAAACTGCAAAAGGGCCTCACCTTCTTGGGCTCTACTGGCGCCACCTCCCCCTTTATTGGTCTGTTTGGAACTGTTTGGGGTATCTATCACGCCCTGATCGCAATTAGTAGCTCAGGAAGTGCGCAGATTGATCAAGTGGCGGGTCCTATTGGTGAGGCATTAATTATGACCGCCTTAGGTCTTGCGGTAGCGATTCC
>CANIMS010000048.1 GCA_947468785.1 Betaproteobacteria bacterium | reverse complement strand
TTGAGCTTTTCAAATGCGCTGCTATTTTTGAGCGCTTTATATTTTTTATAGAGATCTAAGTTTTGACCTAAGCTGGAAAAAAATGCAGTGACCTGTGGCAGCATTGCTCCATAAGCACTTCTTAATTCTGGGGTATCAGCAACACTATTTAGATGAGAGATAACGCCCCAAGATCTGCCTAATGCTTCAGTTGCATCCTCTAAGGGCTCAACTAGCTTCTCCCAGGTCGATGCTGTGTTGGGATCGGTTGCTTGGTCCACAGCATCTTGTGCGCATTTCAGTAAATATTCAATGGCAGGCGCTATTTGTTCGGGTTTAACATCCGAGTAAACGGCAATGCCACGTCCAAAAGAGAGGAGGGCATTACTTTGTAATTGAGAGGGTATTGGGGTGCTAGATGTAGTCATCCCTCTAGCTTACTGGACTGGGAAAAATCTTGCCTAAAGCCTGGGCGAAATACCTTAAGGTTTGGCAGCCTTTTCAGCGGCCTCTAAGGTATTCATCAGGAGCATTGTGATGGTCATGGGGCCTACACCGCCGGGAACGGGAGTAATCCATCCTGCAATATATTTGGCAGTATCAAAATCAACGTCACCGCATAGCTTGCCATCGGGCAGACGGTTAATGCCAACGTCTATCACGACCGCGCCATTCTTGATCATATCTCCAGAAATCATCTTGGGTTTGCCAGTAGCGACTACCAAAATATCTGCATCTTTCGTGTGATGCGCTAAATCACGGGTCTTGCTATTACAAATCGTGACTGTCGCACCAGCTTGTAATAAAAGCATTGCCATTGGCTTGCCCACGATATTGGATGCGCCCACGATGACAGCACGTGCCCCGCGAATAGGGTAGTCGATGCTCTCTAGCATCTTCATGCAGCCGTAAGGAGTACAAGGCTTGAATTCTGGATGGCCAACCATCAAAGCGCCAGCATTAGCAATGTGAAAGCCATCAACATCTTTTTGCGGAGCGATTGCTTCGAGAACGCGCTCAGAAGCAATATGTTCTGGTAATGGCAGTTGCACCAAGATTCCATGAATTGATGGATCCGCATTCAGAGTTGCAATGCGAGCCAATAACTCTTCCTCACCTAACTCAGCAGAGTAGCGCTCTAGAACTGAATGAAAGCCAACATCTTCACAAGCCTTAACCTTATTGCGAACATATACCTGACTGGCGGGATTTTCTCCCACCACAATCACAGCAAGTCCAGGTCTAAGCCCTTTTGCAGTAACGATAGCACCCCGTGCAGCAATTTCAGTGCGGAGTTTTTTGGAGAGAAGATTACCATCTAGTAATTGAGCAGGCATAAGGCAGGGCGTTAGAAAGATTAATTTGGCTGGGGATCAGATAAAGCCAAGCGGAGTAGGTCAGCTACAGTATTGACATTGAGCTTTTCCATAATGTTGGCGCGATGGGCTTCAACAGTTTTAATTGAAATGCCAAGATCATCAGCAATCTGCTTATTTAAACGTCCGGCAACAATGCGCTCTAAGACTTGGCGCTCACGACCAGTTAATTTGCTTAAGAGGCTTTGTGTCACCTTACGCTGGTTTGCTTGTGAATAATCGACACGTGCTTTGCTCAGCATCCGATCAACCAGAGCGCAAAGATCATTTTCTTTAAATGGCTTTTCAATAAAATCTACGGCGCCTCGTTTCATGGTGGATACCGCCATAGAGACATCACCATGACCAGTAATAAACGCAACAGGCATTGGAAGATTTTCACTAATCAAGCGCTCTTGTAGTTCCAGGCCAGACATACCTGGCATACGCACATCTAAGATAGCGCAAGAGATAGTGGATTTATCAGTGCTTTGCAAGGATTGTAAAAAGCGTTCTGCGCTAGCATGACATCGAACTACATAGCCATTACTTTCGAGTAGCCAGGTGAGGGAATCACGAACAGCCTCATCATCATCTACGACGTATATAACTTCGGCTTGAGTAGGTTTGTTAGTTGCGCTTAAGTTCATATTAGTTCTCTTGATGCAATTCGGTTGTTACGGATTTATTATTTTCATTTTCCCCAGAATCAGGGGATTCCAAGGGTAATAGTATTGTAAAGGTGCAGCCAACGAGCTTGGTTTGGGCAGAATCCATGATGTTTATGGCCCAGAGACGCCCATGGTGTGATTCTACGATGGACCTGCAGATATTGAGCCCCATTCCCATGCCATCCGATTTAGTGCTAAAAAACGGCTCAAACATATGCTGAATCACGGATTCGGCAATGCCGGCACCGCTATCAGTTACCTGAATTCTGAGCATGGCAGGAAAGATGCTGGTATCCAAATCTGCGCTGATCTTTACGGGAGGCGCAGTCCATCGAGAGGATAGGGGATACGCCTCTCTCATGCTATCAAGGCCATTTTTGAGTAGATTCACCAAGACTTGCAGAATTAACACGGGATCTAGACTCACCTCGGGAAGATCTTCAGCGACTTCAGAGCTAATGCTGAGGCGATGGCGTTGGGCTTCAATTTCGAGGAGGCCTACTGCATCATTGATGATGTCTTTAATAGCGCTGGATTTTCGTTGTGGTTCGCTGCGTTTTACGAAGCCCCGAATGCGCTGAATAATGGTGCCAGCTCGGTGTGCCTGTTCTGAGGCTTTTTCAAGGGCAGGAATAATATCTTTATTCATGCTTGGATCAAGATGACCCTCAAGACGTTTGGCCACTCCCATGCAGTAATTAGAAATCGCCGATAAGGGTTGATTTAATTCGTGCGCTAGAGAGGACGCCATCTCTCCCATGGTGGTAAGACGGCTGGTAAATTGCATACGCTCCTCTTGTTGGCGAGCCAAGTCTTCTGCTTCTTTACGTTGAGTAATCTCAGTTGCAATTAGGAGTTGTGCCAGGTGGCCGTCTACCCATGGAATAAAACGTGTCCGCACTTCGTACCAACGATTGCTACCATCACTTAACTGAATCTCCTCAGATTCTGATTCTTGATATAAAAAAGAAGTTGGTATACCAGGCGGAGAATCGTTTAAGTCCTCGGCAACATCACGCAGAGTTTTATTGTTGTCTTCATTACCTACTAATTGAAAGTGACCTTTGGAATCGTCGCCAAATTTTTCACGATAAAAGCGGTTCGCAAAGAGTAGATGATCGGTTTCTAGATCAACAACCGAAACTGCAGCATCTAAACCTTCTAGCACAGTAGTAAAGCGCTCCTGAGCGGCAGCTAACTCTTCCCGAATTTTTTTAGGCTCTGAGATATCAATTAATGATGTTACCCAGCCAGTTTGATTGCCCTTTTCATTAATCAAGGGCGAGATAAATGTACGAGTTTCGATCAAAGAGCCATCTTTTCTCAGAATTGCACCCTCAATCCCGGCCTTGAATCCATCCGCATTGAGCGCACGGTTCATTTTGTCAACGAGCTCATCCTTTCTGCTATCAGGCCAGAAAGGAAAAGGGGGCGATAGACCCATCAATTCATTGGATTTCCAGCCAGTCATTTCGCAAAACGCGCGATTGACATAGGTAATGCGTTTTTGCATATCGTGCGCCCGTATTCCAACGGGTGTCGAATTCTCCATGGCAATACGAAAACTGGTTTCAGTGCGTAAATTTGCCTCAGCTTCTTGACGTACCTGCATTTGTTTCAATACAGACCATAAGCTCCAAATCACGAATATACACAAGCCTAATACAACCCCAATCAACATCCTAAATGTGAGGTTAGTAGGAGGTGGGTAGGTATCGATTCGTAAGATTAGGTTAGGGCTGAGTACCCCCATGTCCAAGGTTGTTTGGTTACTAAATGCTCGCTTAGGCGTATCTCGATCCGAGGAGATCGCTAAGAGTTTTTCGTTATCCGTTAAAAGCGTAAATCGATATAGACTTTTAAGTTCACCAGGAATGACATCCAAAATGCCTTGGGTTGTATAGAGTGCAGTTAGGTAGCCAATGATCTCGCCTCCAGAGATATTCGGAACCACTTGCCAAAAAACAATTTTTCTCTCTCTGGCTAAAGGTTCTTCACTAGATAGATTGAGCGAGATGAATTGACTAAAGGCTGCTCTATTAGTAACGCGACTGAGCTCTAAGGTTTTCTTGAGCTCTTCTTGAACAGAGGGTGCTATCTCGCTGCGATTGATCCAATCGGTTTTTTCGGAAGCTGGCGGTACGATCCACTGCCGTTCACTATTGGCATTTAACCAAACAATCTTCACGATTTCATGGTTGTTGATCACCAATTCATCTGCTTGTTCATAAGCAAGTTGCTTGAGTTTGGCTTGATCACTAATAGCCGCAATCTCGCGATTAATGGTTAGCAGTGCATCCGTATTATTTGTAAAGCGCAATTGAATACGCTGCTTTGCGATGGAAAGCTCACGAAATAGAGCAGATTCCTGCTGACTTTTTTCTTGTAACTGCAAGGTGCCTAGGATGACTCCCATCACGGCTGTAAACAGCACGATTGCCAATAGAGGGGTATAGACGATCCTAAAGCCCCGAATTTTACGGAGCCATTTAATTGGACCAAGTTGCCAGATGGAGAATGCTGAAAATTTCATGAATGAGAGCCATTTTGCCCTATTCACTGCGAAAAACCCCTATTTGAGCCCGTAATCGAAAACTTGATCTGCAGCGCAACATAATCCCACATTATGAGAAATACTATCATTATGTGGAAAATTGCTTGTTTACACTCATATACCTTCCTAGAATATTGCCTATAGAGTTAATTACTAATCACGCAATATCCCACGGAGGTAGTATGGCTGCGGTTCCAGAACAAATCTTAGGTAGTACCAGTCCACACGATGCTGATCCTATTGAGACCCAGGAATGGTTGCAGGCACTCGATGGCGTTATTCATAACGAAGGTGCTGAGAGAGCTGCCTATTTAATAGATCAACAAATTTCGCATGCTCGTGTGAATGGTGTAGTGCAACCATTTCATGCCGAGACTCCATACATCAATACTATTCCCGTTGAGAATCAGGCGCGTTTACCTGGTGACCAAAATGTAGAACATCGAATTCGTTCTTACACACGTTGGAATGCGATGGCAATGGTATTACGCGCCAATAAAGATACGAATGTTGGCGGACATATTTCTTCATTCCAATCTGCCGCAACCTTATATGACGTTGGCTTCAATCATTTTTGGCATGCGCCATCCCCAGATCACGGCGGCGATCTCATATTTGTACAAGGCCACTCAGCACCCGGTATTTATGCCCGTGCATATATGCTTGGGCGTTTGACCGATGAACAGTTAAATAATTTCCGTCAAGAGGTTGGCGGTAAAGGTATTTCTAGCTATCCTCATCCATGGTTAATGCCGGATTTCTGGCAATTTCCAACGGTCTCTATGGGTCTTGGCCCCATCATGGCAATTTACCAAGCGCGCTTTATGCGCTACTTACGTGACCGTGGCTTCCTCAAGGAGGAGGGTCGCAAGGTTTGGGCATTCTTAGGTGATGGTGAGACGGATGAGCCAGAATCACTCGGCGCCATTGGTATGGCTGGTCGTGAAAAATTAGACAACCTCATCTTTGTTGTGAATTGCAACTTACAACGCTTAGATGGTCCAGTTCGCGGCAATGGAAAAATTATTCAAGAGTTAGAGAGTGAGTTCCGTGGTGCGGGCTGGAATGTCATCAAGGTAGTCTGGGGCGGTCAATGGGATGCCTTATTTGCACGAGATAAAAAAGGCATCTTGATGCAGCGTCTTGGCGAGATCGTTGACGGGCAGTATCAAACGATGAAGGCGAAGCATGGTGCCTATGTTCGTGAAATTGTATTTAATACTCCTGAGCTCAAAGCTTTAGTCAGCGATTGGAGTGATGAGGAGATTTGGCAGTTGAATCGTGGTGGACATGATCCCCATAAAGTCTATGCAGCCTTTCATGCAGCCGTAAATCATAAAGATCAGCCTACAGTCATCTTGGCCCATACCGTAAAAGGTCACGGCATGGGTGGATCCGGGGAGGCAATGAATATTGCTCACCAGGCAAAGAAGATGAACGATGATGACGTTCGTCGCTTTCGTGATCGTTTCGAGATTCCGCTAAAGGATGAACAACTAGACGAAATGCCTTTATTGAAATTTGCTGAGGGCAGTCCTGAGCTCGAGTATATGAAGGCGCGCCGTCAAGAATTGGGAGGCTATCTTCCGCAGCGTCGTAGTAAAGCAGAGAGTTTGCCGGTCCCCTCATTAGAAGTCTTTGCACCATTGCTTGAGGCTACTACTGAAGGTCGAGAGATTTCTACTACGATGGCTTTTGTACGTATTCTGAATACCGTAGCTCGTGACAAGGCTATAGGTAAGCGTGTAGTGCCAATTGTTCCAGACGAATCACGTACCTTTGGTATGGAAGGCATGTTCCGTCAACTAGGTATTTGGCACCAACTGGGTCAACTGTACACACCAGAAGATCATGATCAACTGATGTTCTATAAAGAAGATAAGAACGGTCAGATTTTGCAAGAGGGTATTAATGAAGCAGGTGGCATGTGTGACTGGATTGCAGCTGCTACTTCGTATTCCACCCATGGTGTACCCATGCTGCCTTTCTATATCTTCTATTCCATGTTCGGTTTCCAGCGTATTGGTGATTTAGCATGGGCTGCTGGTGATATGCGCAGCCGTGGCTTCTTGCTCGGCGGTACAGCTGGCAGAACAACACTCAATGGAGAAGGTTTACAGCACGAAGATGGACATAGTCATCTGTGGAGCAGTGCGGTACCAAACTGCATTAGCTATGATCCTACCTTCTCATTCGAATTGGCAGTAGTCATTCAAGATGGCATGCGTCGAATGCTGGAAGTCCAAGAGGATGTTTACTACTACATCACATTGATGAATGAAAACTACTCTCATCCTGCAATGCCCAAGGGTGCCGAGAAAGACATTATTAAAGGGATGTATAAGCTCAAATCAGTAGGCGATCAGAATGCCAAATTGCGTGTGCAACTTCTTGGCTCTGGCACGATCTTCCGTGAAGTGATCGAAGCTGCAGAAATCTTAGACAAGGACTGGGGCGTATCTTCCGATTTATGGGGTTGCCCAAGCTTTACTGAACTAGGGCGTAACTGGAATGCGGTACACCGTAATAACTTGTTAAATCCTACTGCTACGCCTGAGTTAAGCCATGTAGAAAAGTGTTTAAAAGATACTACTGGCCCTATCATTGCGGCAACCGATTATGTTCGTTTATTTGCAGATCAAATTCGTCCAGCGATTCAACATATAGGCCGTCGATATGAGGTGCTTGGTACAGATGGATTCGGACGCTCTGATACCCGTGAAAAACTACGCGATTTCTTTGAAGTAGATCGTCGCTGGATAGTGCTTACTGCATTGAGATCTTTAGTTGATGCTGGGCAGATGGATCGTCAAAAGCTGGCTGAGGCGATCCAGAAATACGAGATCGACGTCACTAAACCAAATCCAATGTTGGTTTGATAAGAGAAAAATAATGAGTCAAATAATCGAAATCAAAGTACCCGACATCGGTGACTACAAAGATGTGCCTGTCATTGAGGTATTGGTAAAAGCAGGTGACAAGGTCGAGAAGGAGCAATCAATTGTTGTTCTTGAGTCGGATAAGGCGACGATGGACGTTCCTTCGTCACACTCCGGCGTTGTGAAAGAAGTCAAAATAAAGGTGGGAGATCATTTATCTCAAGGCACAGTCGTGATGACATTGGAAGAGGGTGCAGCTGAAAATACACCGGCACCCGCCACTGTGTCAGCTGCGCCAGCAGCACCATCTACACCAGCAGCTCCCAAACCTGTCGCTATTGAGCCTCCAATCGCGCGTGCTCCCGCTCCTCCTCCTGTTAGTAACCCCGTGCCAGTTGTAGATGCGGCAGTAAGTCATGCCAGTCCTTCGGCGCGTAAATTTGCACGAGAGCTAGGCGTCACAATTACCCAGGTAAAAGGGTCGGGTCCTAAGGGACGCATCACTCAAGAGGATGTCCAAGCGTTTGTAAAGGCTGCTATGAGCAGTGGCGCCGGTGGTTCAGCGGCAGCATCTAGCGGTGGAAGTCTGGGTGGTCTGAATTTAATCCCGTGGCCCAAAGTCGATTTCACGAAGTTTGGTGAAATTGAGCGTCAGCCTTTAAATCGGATTAAGAAGCTCACTGCGGCTAATTTAGGTCGCAATTGGGTCATGATTCCAGCGGTGACTTATCACGAGGATGCTGACATTACAGAATTAGAAGAATTTCGTGTGTTGACGAATAAGGAAAATGAGAAGAAGGGTGTCAAGATTACGATGCTTGCATTCTTAATGAAGGCGGCTGTCGCTGCTTTGAAAAAATATCCTGAGTTCAATAGCTCATTAGATGGCGATGATTTGATTCTGAAGAAGTATTTCAATATCGGTTTTGCAGCAGATACACCGACAGGTCTCGTTGTGCCAGTGATTAAAGATGCCGATCAAAAAGGAATTTTTGAGATTGCCAAGGAAACATCGGAGTTGGCAGCCTTGGCGCGTGATGGTAAGTTAAAGCCTGACCAGATGCAGGGCGCTAGCTTCACAATCTCTTCTTTGGGCGGAATTGGTGGAACTTATTTCTCACCAATCGTCAATGCACCCGAAGTAGCCATTTTAGGAGTCAGCAAAGCAGCCATGAAACCTGTTTGGGATGGCAAGCAATTTGTGCCGCGTTTAATTTGCCCACTGTCTTTATCGGCTGATCATCGCGTTATCGACGGCGCACTAGCCACTCGCTTTAACTTATACATTGCACAGCTATTAGCCGACTTCCGTCGCGCTAGTCTATAAGGGGGGCATGATGACTAAGCAAGCGATTCTGGTTCCCGATATTGGTGACTACAACGATGTTCCTGTGATTGAGGTCTTGGTTAAAGTTGGTGATGTGATTGAAAAAGAACAAGCTTTATTAGTTCTTGAATCGGATAAGGCGACGATGGAGGTGCCCGCGGATACGGCAGGTACTATCACTAGCATTTCGGTAAAGATTGGTGACAAAG